>NZ_CP037896.1 GCF_004634385.1 Thermaerobacter sp. FW80
GCTCGCCGCGGCCTGTTCATCTGGGCGGGTGTGATGGTGGGGATGGTCGGGGTGTACCTGGGGTTGTTCCCGTACGTCCAGGATCCCGTCATGGTGGAGGCCCTGAAGGCCGTTCCCGAGGCACTCTTGAGGGCCCTTAGCTTTACTCCCTCCGCCATCGCCGACGTCAACAGCTACCACGGCATCTCCACCATGGGCTACGTGGTGCTCCTGGCCACGATCTACGGCCTGATGCAAGCGGGTGGCAGCGTGGCCCGCGAGCCGGATTTGGGAGCGGTGGAGTTCCTTTACACGCGACCGGTGACCCGCAGGGCGATCATGGCGGCCAAGGTGGCGGCCTTCGCCGTACTGGCGGTCGTCCTGTGGCTCTTCATCTTTGCCGCGAGCATGGCGGTCGGCCTCGCCGTCGCCAAGGACGACTTCGACCTCTCCCGGCAGGCGACGACGCACCTGGCCGGGTTTGTTGCAACCCTGGCCGCGGGCGGCGTGGCCTTCGCCATCGCCCCCTTCTTCCAGCGCACCCAAACCGCCACGTCCGTCGCCGTTGGCATCGGCCTCGGGTCCTTCGTCGTGCACGCCCTCGCCCAGTTGTCGGACCGGTTGAACTTTCTCCGCTATTTCACCCTGCAGTACTACACCCGCCCTGGACCGGGCGGCGGCCGGGGACCCCTTCGTGCCGGGCATGCTGGTGCTCCTGGGCGTCTTCCTAGCCGGATCCGCCCTGGGTACCCTCCTCCTTCACCGGAAGGACTTCGCGTGACCGCGGGTGTCCGAAATGCCCGGTAGCGACCAGACCGCGACGAAAACCCGGCGCCAGCGCATCCTGGAAGCGGCACTGGAGGAATTCGCCGAGCAGGGTTATGTCGGGGCCTCCCTCAGTCGCATCGCAAAGCGCGCGGGTGTGGCCAAGGGCCTCGTCCTTTACCACTTCGGGAGCAAGGACGGGTTGTTCCGGGCGGTGGCCGACTACGCGATCCAGGCGGTGGAAGGTGCCCTTGATGAAGCTCGAAAGGACTGCCCCGCGACCTGTTCGACCGCATGTCGAGGCTAGCCCTGATCAAGCTCCAGGTGTACCGGGAACGGCCTCAACTCTACCGTTTCCTCGTCCGCTGCCTGAGCGACCCGGCGGTGTCGGCGGAGTGGCGCCGTCGGCAGCAGCAGGCGGCCGATCGGGCCATGGAGGTCTTCTTCAAGGACGTCGACACGAGCCGCCTGCGGCCGGGGGTCTCCCTGGAGCAGGCACTGGCGCTGATCACCCTGCTCAATGAAGGACTCTTCCCCCGGCTCAGACTGCCTAAAGTTTCGGTAGGTGATGGTGAGGCAAAAACGAAGGAGGAGGGCTCTGAAAAACTCCTTTGCTTTTTCGGCAAGGACGGGCAGGACGCAAAGCGAAAAACCCCTTATGGAGACGATACCGAAACCGGGGCCGGTGCACCATGTTGGGACGGTTGGATCAGCAGCGGAACTTCTTCGATGAGATCCTCTTCAACCACATGCTGCCGCGGACCATCCCCTCCTGGACATCGACCGGGCTGTCGATTTCTCGTTCGTGGAGGAAGAGACGGCCGATCTGTACAGCGCCGATCAAGGCCGGCCTTCGTATCCGCCGGAGCAGCTGGTGCGCATCCTCTTTCCTGGCGGTGTGGGCCAACCTGTCGGACGTGCAGGTCTGCCAGCAGCTGCGCTACAACGTCCTCTATCGCTACTTCTGCCGCCTTGGCTGGGAGGACGCGATTCCCGACGACACGACGCTGGTGCGGTTTCGGCAGCGGTTGGGGGAGGAGCGGTGGCAGCGGCTGCTGCAGCGGCTAGTGGAGCAGGCGCGGGCGAAGGGATGCCTGAAAGGCCGCTGGTTGGTGATGGACTCCAGCCCGGTGGTGGCCCATGCGGCCGCCCGCACGCGGGTGCAGCTTTTGCGGGAGGGGCGGCAGCGGCTGCTGCAAGCCGTCCGGCAGGCGGCGCCGCCGGTGGCGAAGGAACTGGAGGCGCTGGCCGAGCCGGTGCCGGACGCGACCTATGAAGATCAGGATCAGCTGCTGCAGGCGGAACAGGAACGGACGGAAGCCTTGCTGGCGGCGATCACGTCGCGGCAAGCCGCGAAGGCACCGGCGGTGCGACGCGTACGGAAGCAAGTGGAGCGGGTGCTGAAGGACGAACGGGTGGCGAGCTACGCGGACCCGGAGGCGCGTTGGGGACACCAGCGCCGGGAGAAGCCTTTTTTCGGCTACAAGATGCATCTGGCGACGGATGAGACCGGCTTTGTGCTGGCGGCGACGGTGACGGCGGGGAACGCGAGCGACCTCGAAGGGGCGCCGGCGCTGGTGGACAAGCGCGCGTCCAGGGGCTCCGGCCACGGCGGCTGGTGGCGGACAAGGCGTATGACGCCACGAGGTTGAGGGAGGATCTCGTTCGGCAAGGCATCCGTCCGTACATCCCCCAGCGGACGCAAAGGCAAAGGCTGCCCAAGCAAGGGTTCACGTACGACAAGCGCCGCCGGCAGTGGATCTGTCCCGAGGGCCACCGCTCCATCGGCCAGAGCCCGCACCAGCGCGGGGGGTGGCTGGTGTACTTTTCCGAGCGAGCCTGCCGCGGCTGCCCCCGGGCGGGGAGCTGTCTGAGCCGGAGCCAGACGCGGAAGGTGTTGTACTGGCATCCGGGCACGGAAGCGAACCGGCCGCGGGGGCTGAAACGGGCCTTGCGCGTCCGGAAGGTCGTCGAGCGCACCTTTGGGGAGGCCAAGCAGTGGCACGGCCTCGGGCGGAGCCGTTACCGGGGCCGGGAACGGACGGCGATTCAGGTGCTGCTGACCTGCCTGGTGCTCAACGCCAAGAAGATGGCCCGTCGATTCAAAGACGCGCCTGGACGCGGGAAGAGGACTCGGGCCGCGGAGCAGGCGGCCGCCTGAGAGGGCGGGTACCCGGAGGAAGCCGGGCAACCTTGCAGAGCCGCTCTCCCGTAGTGCCACGTATCCCATCCAATCGATGGCAACTCCCTTCGACCCCATGGGTTCAGCTTTCCGCCGCTTTTTCAGAGACCTCGCCCGCGCTCCGGTCTCGAGTCGCGATCGCAACTTTTCGGTCGCCATTAGGAGGACACGGGTACTCAATGGCGAACACTACCGAGCCTGTTTCACGAACCCAGGTATTTCCGCAGGACTGCAGCCCCGGGAGGTTAAGTGAAAGCATCGGTTGGAATTCGCCATTGCCTGAGTTTCCTATGGCCTACAACTTCCGCCCGGTGAACCGCGGCCAACTGTACCTGCTCCCACCGAGCCTTCGCGACGGGCTGCCTGAGGATCACCTGGCCTGGTTTTCTGATCGACGCCGTCGAGCAGATGGACCTGCGGCCTTTTACGAGAAGTACCGCGCCGACGGTTGGGGCGGAAGAGTTACGACCCCACCATGATGGTGACGCTCCTGCTGTACGCCTACTGCGTCGGCGAACGGTCGAGCCGGCGGATCGAGCGGTTGTGCCTCGAGGACGTGCCTTCCGGGTGATCACCGCCAACCAGAAGCCGGATCACGTGACCATCGCCCGCTTCCGCCAGCGCCATGCACGGGAGCTGGCCGCGCTGTTCACCCAGGTGCTGCGGCTGTGCCGTGAGGCGGGGCTGGGGAAGGTCGGCGTGGTGGCACTGACGGGACGAAAGTCAAGGCCAACGCCTCGCTGGCGCCAACCGAACCTACGATGCGATTCGCCAGGAAGTGGAGAAGATGCTCCGGGAGGCGGAGGCCACGGACCGGGAAGAAGATGAGCGGTACGGCCCCGGGCGTCGTGGGGACGAGTTGCCGGAGGAGCTGCGCCACCGTGCGAGCCGGCTGGAGCGGCTGAAGGCATGCAAGCGGCGGCTGGAGGACGAGGCGGCCCGGGAAGCCGCCCGGCAGCAGGCCCGCATCGAGGAGCGGAAGGCGCAGGAGCAGGCGACCGGCAAGAAGCGGCGGGGGCGCAAGCCGAAGGCGCCGGATCCCTCGGTGGATCCGGCGGCGAAGGCGAACGTCACGGACCCGGACAGCCGGATCATGAAGACCCGGCAGGGCTTTGTGCAAGGGTACAACGCCCAGGCGGTGGTGACCGAAGACCAGCTCATCGTGGCGGCGGCGGTGACGCAGGACGCCAACGACGTGGGCCAACTGCACCCGATGCTCCAACAAGCGCAAGCCAACCTCCAGGCAGCAGGTGTGGACAAACCCATCCGGGCCGTGGTGGCCGACGCGGGGTACTGGAGCGAGGCGAACGTGAAGCAGGCGCCGGCGGATGGGCCGGAACTGTTCCTGGCGACGAGCAAGGAGTGGAAGCAGCGCCAAGCCTGGAAGGATGCACCCCCTCCGCGAGGCCGGATCCCGAAGGGGCTGAGCCTGCGGGAGCGGATGGAACGCAAGCTGCGGACCCGGCGAGGGCAGGCGATCTACGCCAAGCGCAGCCAGACCGTGGAGCCCGTGTTCGGGCAGATCAAGACCGTGCGAGGGGCCGACCGGTTCCTCCGTCGGGGTCTGGCGGCGTGTGACAGCGAGTGGAAGCTGCTTTGCTTGACCCACAACTTGCTGAAGCTCTGGCGGAGGGTCAGGGAGCGATCCGCCACCTTGCCCTTTGAATGTACGGTGGCGGGCTTGGCGTAGAAGGGTCACGATCGGGCCGCCGGCCTACACAGTCCTGACCGTCAGCCCATGTGACATGAGCGAATCGACCCGGTACGTTCCCACTAGGTCCGATCTCTCAGGGTCGGTGCAACAGGCTCTTGGGTAACATTTTTAGCTGAATTGACGAGGTACCCTCAAAAGGTGTGTAAATGGCGAAGGCGGTGTACCCTCCTCTTGGTGAACAACGAGGGCTTGGAAGCCCGGAGGGAGGAGAGCCACCGCCATGCACCAGCGGACCACGTCGGGGAACCTGACGTCAAGCCCCACCTGGGAAGGACTGCACGAGTGGCTGCGGAACGCGATCCAGGCGCTGATCCAGGAGGCGCTGGAGGCCGAGGTGACCGAGCTTTTGGGCCGGGTCCGCTACCCGCGGCGTGCCGCCGTCGATGCACCGGCCGGGTACCGGAACGGGTACGGCAAGCCGCGGAAGCTGACCACCCCCATGGGCACCCTGACCCTGCGGCGTCCCCGGGTGCGGGGCCTCGAGGAGCGGTTCGAGAGCCGGATTCTGCCTCTTAAAGGTGCCCCGATCAGGATCTTGGGTTTCTTACGGGGACGGTATGCCATTGATTGACACACCTTGATGTACTACGGCACCCTGGTGTAGGTGGGGACCAAGGGGTTGGGACTGGCGAGGGCCCGTGTGTCCGGCCAGAGGAGGCGCTGTCGTTTTACATGAGGTGGCCCCTTGACACCAAGAGGCCGAGCTTCTCGAAGCGCCACGCCTTCCTAGGGTCAGTATGCACCGAGGGTCCCCCGCACCTCTGGGTGCATGCCGAACGAAAATCGGCCAGGAAGTATGCCAGGAAAGGCAGAGCGATCTTGAGTTATGGAAGCGGAAATTGCAAGGAAGCGAGAAATCTGCCCAACCTACCTACTCGCAGACGATCCGAGCGCCGAGGACGCTTTGGGCGGGGGTCACGAGTTAACAGCGCGGGCGTTGGTGGATCTCGTCCTGAACTCAAGTGGCGGAAAGGCGGTGGCCCTACTCGGGGGCTGGGGCAGCGGGAAGTCCACCGTGGTCAGGCTCTTCCAGCAGGCAGTAGAACGGAACTCGGATAAGCGGGTGCGGGTTTTTGTCTTCGACGCGTGGAGCCACGAGGGCGACCCGCTCCGGCGGTCGTTTCTCGAGCGGCTCGCAGCCTTCCTCGCGGAGACTGGCTGGCTTGAGGGAAAGGCCCTGGAGCAGATCAACAACCAAATGGACGAGCTGGCTTGCCGGAAGGAGAGCGTTTATTCTCAGACCTCTCCGGTCATGACCCGTGAGGGCTATTGGATCGGGCTCTTTCTCACCCTGGGGATCCCCCTGGGTACGGCCCTACTGAGCAGCCAGCCGATATACCAAGCCCCTCTCTGGTTTTCCGTCCTTGGCGTCGCGGCCCTTCTTTCACCGTTCTTCGTTGCCTTATACTTCATGATCCGTGGTCTCAGGGCTGAGGGGAGATTTGAGTTCCCAAGCCTGGTTGGTCAGAACCGTACCGAAACCAGGACTTCCACCCTTCGCACCCCCGAGCCTACCTCCGTGGAGTTCGAGGCAAGGTTCAAGGACATTCTGGACAGAGCCGTGACCGATGACCGACGCCTAGTCATCGTCGTGGATAACCTGGACCGCCTCCCCGCGGAACAGGCCCGTTCCGTCTGGGCCACGATGCGCACCTTCTTTGATGTTCGTGGGGCTGCCTGGAGCGAAAAGCTCTGGCTCATCGTGCCCTTCGACCCCTCGGCCATTTGCCACCTCTGGGGAAATGTGCAGAGCGACGGAGAAAATCTCACGGAGGTCTTTATATCCAAGTTCTTTCAGACCAGGCTTCATGTTCCCCCGCCGGTACTCTCGGACTGGAAATCCTTCCTCTTCAAGCTCCTCCGCGAGGCCTTTCCCCGACACCACCAGGAGGAGTTGTATGCGGTCTACAGGGTCTACAGGAACCTTGTCCTTAGGGGCGATGGCCAGCCGGCTCCCCGAGAGCTTAAGCAGTTCGTGAACCTGGTGGGAAGTCAGCACCGCATCTGGCAGGACGCGATTCCCCTGCCCATGCAGGCTCTGTATGTGGCTCTTAGGGAGGAGCTCGCCAAAAACCCACGCGTGGCCCTCTCCAAGAGGGAGGCGGAGGTTAAAAAGCTCTTCCCCGAAGAGGAGAAGTGGAAGGATTATCTGCTGGCCCAGCACTTTAACGTCGAGCTGGACAAGGCCCTCCAGGTTCTCTTCTTAGAGGAGATCCGGAAGGGCCTCGAAGCCCCGGGGAGCCCCGTCCTCAGGGAGACTGCCCGGCAGGTCCGGCCGGAGGCCTTGGGTACCTTGGTCCTCGAGGCCTTGGAGGAGGCGGGGGAGTGGGCAGAGAAGGCCCCCGAGCTTCTTGCTAAGGCGGCGCTTGCCATCAAGGAGGTAGGGGGCCTTCTGCCGGAGGAGGATCAGAGACAGGCCCTGGGCCTCCTCCGCTCAAGGGCCACCTCGGCCGGGGGGTGGAAGATGGGGGACGATGAGGTGGTCCAGGGTCTAATGGTGCTCGTTGCCTCGGCCCCGGGCGCGGAAGAGCGGTGCAGGCTTATCGGGGTCATCCTGCGAGGGGTGGAGGCTCCTTCCGGAAACGAGGTTATCAAGGATGCTGCCAAGGGCTTGGCGGATTTCCTAGACCGGGTCAAACGGGAACTCAACCTGGGTGTACCCGAAGATTTCCGGTTCCCGGTCCAGGAACCCGCCGACTGGATCCTCGCCCTCAGCGCCCTGGACTTCTGGAAGCTCGAGGACGAGGTTCAGAAGGCCTTTACACCCCGCAAGCCGCCGGAAGTGCTCGGCGAGCTCGTCGCGCGCGTTGGGCGAGGGGAGTTTAGGATGACCGAGGCGCTGGCTACCCGGGCCCTGTCCTACATCGATCAGGGGTGGAACTGGAAGGGTCTGGTCAACAGCCTCCGGGGCCGCCTGGCCACAGGCAACCGCTACACCGATGAGGAGGTCCGGGCTGCGATCTACGCCCTGCTCCAATTGGAGCCCATCAGCGAGGAGGCCAGGAATGCCCTGAACGACCTGGCCACCAGTTGGTTTCTTTTGCACCACCTGGCCCATGCGAATGACGGGAAGACCCTAGGGACTCTTCTCTTGCCCCTCCTGATCTATAATCCAACCGGCCAGCTGCAGTCCCTAGGAGGGGGAGCGAGCCAGGGAGCCCAGAGATACGCCGGCTTTCTCCGGAACCCCCAAGGGGTCGATCTCCGGGACATGGCCGAACTTTTGGCAGAGCTCTCGGGATGTAGGGAAACCAACTTCTCCGTTCAGAGCGTCATTGAGGCTATCAACAGGAATCCCCAAGCAAAAGAACTTGTGGCGACTCTCCTCGACCACCTCAAGGAGGCATACCCTGAGGCGTTCTCCCCGGAGATCCTTCTGGAATGTGGCAAGAGCCTTTTCGATCTCCTGGGGAAGGAGACCTTCGAAGCCATGTACCGGAGGCAGCAAGACGAAATAGTCAGAGCGGCCCAGTCAAGGGGGTTTGCCCTACATCTCCTCCCTGCTTACCGTAGGATCCTCTGGGCGGCCGGGGGCGGCCCGCCGGGAGCGTTTCTGCAATTCTTAGGCGAAGGCCTGAAGGGACTGCAAAAGAGTGACTGGTTACACCTGCTGAAAGAGGGTTGCGGCTCGGACGCGTTGGGCCTCCTCCGGGACCTTCGGGGGCAGGGTTTCCCGGTTGAACTGGACCACAGGCTCGCTGACGCCCTTGAGGAGGCTGCGACGGCCCTCCTCGACGATGAAGAGGCGTACGACCCGGCGACCATTCGGGCCTATCTAGATTTCCTAACCGGAGACGCGCGGAAAAACCTCTCAGCGCGGATGGCCCGGGGCCTCTCGAAGCTCCTCGGGGAGTACGGGGGCTGGGGCGCGGAGAAGTTCCTGGGAGCCGTGGGAGAGGTGGTCCTGGAGGGCGCTGAGGAAGTGGGTGTCGAGGACCTGAATGATCTGCTGCTGACCTGGCTTCCGAACGCCCTTACGCGGCTTTCCCAGACGGAGCTTGAGTGGTTCGCCGAGCTGCTCAAAAAGCGCCGAACCCTTGTTCCGGATCTGGATGAAGCGATCCGGGGAGAAGCCCTCAAGCGGGTGGAGGAGGTGCGAACGGCCGTCGAGGACGAGAGGATCCGGGGGGCGCTCGAGGGGATAGCCGGCTTTCTCCAGGGAGAAGAGGCGGGCCAGGAGGATTGATGCGAGCTCCTGGGTTGTCACTGACTTGGGTAAGCCGGTGACGAGGTTCCGGGAGTTCATCGGGTATCCGGAGAAGCCATCCGAGTGGAAGTACCCGTACAACCCGCGCGAGGAGTAGCCCGACCAGTACCCTCACGTCCCCGATGCGGTGCCGGTCTGAGTACCGACCGGTTGCTCCGGGCAGCACAACAACCTACCAGGGCAAGGGGGGAGATGATCGGCCCGAAGGAAAGGAGCCCGTAGCGCCAAATAAGTGTTTCACAAAATGAATATTTTGTTGAATGAAAGGCCCGGTCGAACCGTCCCCGAGCCCTTTGGCGGTGGAGGTCCTCGCGGGCCTGTCGCCGGGGCCCGGCGCGGCCCTTCCCCCCCCGCCAAGCTGCCGCCGTCACCCCCTCGGTGCAACGGAACGTCCAGCAATCCGGTCGGACGTCAGGCTTTGCGACACCGGCGGGACGGGTTGCGAAGGCCGCGCGAGGATGCGGGCAAGGCAGCTTTCGGCGTCTTGTCTCCTCCCACCTGGCGATGGAAGCACCGCAAGGCCCGGTGCCTGCCTACCAGCCTCAGTCGTAAATCCGATACAAGAACCACTGCCGGGCCGGGATCCGGTAGTCGATCTCGTATACCCCGCCGTCCTGGGTTTGCACACGGTAGACGAATCGCTCTTCGGGCGGATCCTGTTCCCACCACGGCCCGATCTCGCGCCACTCCTCCAGCACCTCCGCAACGACACGGCGGATGCCCCGCCACACGAACGCCACCGGGCGGTTCCGACGGTCAGCCTCAACGCGAATCGGGCGGTCGATCAGGCTCATGACCTTGCCCCACGGAACACCGATACAGGCGTCCCGACATCGCTGTTCAGCAAGACCTCGATGCGGAAGAGGCGGTCCAGCATGCTCTGGGCGCTGCTGCGTCATGCACGGTTGATGAAAAGATCCAGTACCACTGCAGTAGCCAAAGCGAGCAGATAGCCACCAAGGTTCGGCACGAGCCGCCCGTCGGCTGCAAGGAGCAAGCCAATCCCCACCATGAATCCCGTCGCGGCGAAACGCGGCATTCGGGCGCGGCGCCTGCGCCGCACCCGGCGAGCCGATCCCCGCTTCGGCGCGGTTCGGCCCCTGCGAGCCCGGGCCGGCGCGGTTGCAGCCAACGGCCCCCCCTCCCCCATCGGCATCCGGCGTCGATCGCTCACGTAGCGGCGACTCGTTCCTCACCCGGTCTGCGTCGGCTTCCCGGCCTGCGGCCGCCGAGGCCGGGGTCTGGCTGCCTGCCCTTTCGGCCGGCCGAAATCGCCCTTCGGTGCTTGCGAGGCGACGCAGGCCCGCCGGCTACGCCCGAAACGGAAAGGTATTCGGGATCCCACGAAAGTGTTTTCTGTTCGCCGTGCAGACGGGGAGCCCCGTCGCCTCGGCCAGGGCCCGCAGGCGTGCGTCCCCGAACGAGTCGCAGGTTGGATCGGCGGCCCAGTAGTACAGTGCCTTGAGGACGGCCGGCTTGTTCTCGACCTGGACCGTTTCCAGGCCGATGAAGGTGCTCAGGTAGTCCGCCACGGCCTTGCGGTCCTGGCGGAAGACGTGGCGGTACAAGGCGTACGTAAGCTCGTGAATCGTGATGAGATCGAGGAAACCCTCGGCCCTGCCCTGCTGAAGATCCGCGAGGAGCGCCTTGCACGTCTCCGCGAGCGGATCCCGAAAGAACGGATGGATGAAGAGGTTCGCGTCAAGCCACCCGAGCTGCCTGCGCTCAGCGTTCACCGGCCGCGGCCGCCTCCCGCTCGGACCGATCCAGCACCGCAAACGGCAGGGCGTCCCGGGCGACATCCTCGGCGACCGTCTCCCAGAGATCGGCGGGCACGGGCCCGTCGACGCGCCACCGGTCGAAGTATTCATCGAGCGAACGGGTCGTTCGCACGACACGGAACCGCCCTTCGTCCGGCCCCGTGGCCTCGAACAGGAGCACGTCACCAGGCCGGATCCGTAGGGCTCCGCGAACCTCCGCGGGAATCGTGACTTGGCCTCGGGCCTGCACACGTCCGAGCCCCATGGCCATCCCTCCCCTCTCCCCCACCATCCTAGCATACACCCCCCGGTGCTGCATGGCATAATGGAGTATGGCGTACTCTCGGACGTTTGTATGCAAGTCGCGGAACGAAGTTGCCACCCAGGGGGATGGAGCGTGCGCAGCGAGCTGCCCGTACGGGCCGAGCAGTACCTCGAAACGAAGCGGGTCGAGCGGGGCCTGCAAACCGCAAGCCTCGTCGAGTACCGCCGCGACCTGGCCGACTTTTGCCGCTGGCTGGCCGGCCGGCTGCGGAAGGACCCCGAGGATCTGACCGACGCAGACCTGGCCGGCTTCGACCGGGACGGGGCCCGGCGGTGGCTCGCCCACCTGGCCGACCGGGAACTCGCGCCGTCGACCCGCGACCGGCGCTGGAGCACCATAAGCGGCTGGTTCCGGTGGATGGTGGCCGAAGGCGTCCTTGCCCGCGATCCCTTCGCCGGCCTGGAGCGGCCCGTGCGGGGCGAACGGCACAAGCGCCTGCCAGTCTACCTTTCCGAGGCGGAGGCCGAGCGGCTTTTGCGGGTCGTTCTCTCGGACGAGGGCCTCACGCCCCGGCAGAAGGCCCACCATGCTCGCTTGAAAGAGCGCGACCACGCCCTGGTGACGACGTTGCTGTATCAGGGCCTGCGGATCAGCGAGGCGGTGGGGCTTCGGTACGGCGACGTGGACTTTGAAGAGGAGACCCTGCGGGTCATCGGCAAGGGGGACAAAGAGCGCCTCCTCCCCCTTCACCGCCGGACGAAGGAGGCCCTGCTGCGCTACCTTGCGACCTGGCCGGGCCCGAAGAAGCCGAAGGCGCCGCAGGATCCGCTCTGGTGGACGCTGGCCGGCCGGCCTCTGACCAAGAATGCGGCCCAGGTGGCGGTGAAGCGCCACCTCACCCGGGCCGGGCTCTGGCGGGCGAGCGCCCACAAGCTGCGGCACACCTTCGGGACACGGCTCGCAGAGGCGGGGGTGGACCTGTTGGTCATCAAGGACCTGCTGGGCCACGCGACGGTGGCGACGACCCAGATCTACGCGCATGTGGCCCAGCGGCGGCTAAGGGAGGCCGTGGAAAAGATCCGGTGATATGGGTACCGTGCGGCGTCTTGCGTTTCGTAGGAAGAAGGGGCGATTATGCGGTGCTCAATGGGTCCTCGATATGAAGTGCGGCTACCTCCGCAACTGCGCGATAGTCCTTCACGTTGTGCGTAACGAGGACGGCTCCTTCGGTCAAGGCGGTCGCCGCGATAAGGGCATCAGGCAAGCGCAGTTTGCGTCCCCGTTGTGCGACGCGTCGGCGAAGTTCACCAGCCTTTTCCGCGATGACCTCGTCCACGTCAACGATGATGCCGTTAGCGAGAAAGTTGTTGATCCGGGTTCGGTCGTCTTCGGTAAGCCGGGGGTGGGACAGGAGTTCTGCCTTGGTTACGACAGAAAAAAGCAATGTGCTCTTCGCACACCGCTCCCAGAATGCGACCGCGTCGGGTAAACCCTGCATGATGTAAATGCTGATATCCGTGTCAAGCACATAGCTTACCATGCCGGCAGCTCCCGGTCTTCATCGTTCCGCGACGCAAGGATCGCCTGGGCGATTTCCGGCCGGTCCTTGAGGAGGCCCGCAATCGTCGCAAGAGCCCCCACGGGCCGCCGGCCCGGCCGCGGGACATGCGTCGCCTCCAGCAGGGCGGTGAGCGGAATCGCCCATCCGCCGCCGGGGCGTTTATAGGCTCCAGGCAACTTTCCGTCCGCACACCAGCGCCGCACCATTTGGGCGGAAACACCATAAATCCGGGCGACTTCCGCGGGGGTCAGCACGGGCCACTCTCCGCCGCGCTCGGGATGGGCCAGAATCCGAACGCCCGCCCCCTGCTGGGCCGCTTGCCTCAAGGTATCCACCAGCTCTTGAAGCATCGCCGCCTGTTCCCGGTTGGCGGCAACGAGTTCCGCGAGCCGCTCGACTTGGTCCCGGCTAAGGGTGACCATCCGAATCACCACCCCCACCTCCCCACGGTAGTCTAATTCCGAAACTTCCGCAATATGCGAAATTCTTGTTGGATGGCCCCGGAACCTCAGGACCAGACGGGATCCGGTAACCTGAAGGCATTGGAGGATTCGCTCTGACGGACGCTCACCGGCCAGGCCCCGACGAAGCACACCGTGTGAACGCAGCACGATGCGTTCGGAATGAACGCACACCAAATGGGGCACGCCGCCGCATGGGATGCGCCACATGCGCCGGCCATACAGGAATTGCCGCGGCCGCGTCGTATCCTAAAAAGAGGGAAACCGGCGGCGTGAACCTTGTTGGCACCGCCGTGTTGGCCCCGGCGGCGGGCCTGCCCGATAGAAGCCGTAGTCGCTGGGCGCCGCGAACGTTCCTGGCGCCCAGTGCGGAGCCGCCGCCGTGGAGGCGCGTTTCCTGCTGGAAGGAAGCCGGGCCCCTGCCCAGGCCCCGACAGCGGTCGGCGAAGCCCCGGCCCCACCGGCCCCGAGCTCCGGGAGTGCCGCAGGACCCGGACGTGAAGGAGGGCACCCATGCTGGGACTGTTCCTCGTCGCCATCGGCCTCGTCGCCGGGATCCGGCCAGGATGGTTAGCCAGCCTGACGAACCGGCCCGTACGAGAGGTGCGGCTGGTGGGCTTCGGCCTCGCCCTGCTGGGCCTGGTCAAGATGGGCTCGGGGGCCGGGTATCTGCTTTTCGGGGCGGGATTCGTGGCGGCGGCGCTGGGCCTGGTTGGCCTGGTCCGGCCCCTGCACCGCCTCCGGATCCCCTCGCGCAAGGTGGCCGCGGCGGTGCTCGGCGCGGCCCTCGCCCTGATGGTCACGGGGGCGGGCATCGCCGGACCCGGCACCCCACCCGAACCAGCACCCTCGGAGCAGACGACCGCTGAAGCCCCTTCGCCAGCCGATCCCTCACCCCAACCCGCGAAGGATCCGGCGGCGTCGGGCGCAGCCGTAGCGACGCCGACGGTCGACGCATCCGCGTCCGCACCGGCCACGCCGCCTGCCCCGCCACCGTCGGGCTCGGCCAAGGATGCGGGCCCGTCGTCCTCCGCGCCCTCCACCAAGCCTGCCGCTTCGAGCCAACTTTCGAAGGCGACCGAGCCGGGCCGGGCCGCGTTGCCAGCCGGCGTGACCGTTGCGGTCGTCACCCGCGTCGTCGACGGGGACACGATCGACGTCAAGTACCTTGAGGGCGCGAAGCTTCCGGCCACCCGCGTGCGGATGATCGGGGTCGATACGCCGGAGGTCTACGGCAAAAAGGAGCCCTACGGACCCGAGGCCTCGGCGTTCACGAAAAAGCAGCTCGCCGGCAAGAAGGTCTGGCTCGAGAAGGACGTGTCGGAGACGGACCGCTACGGCCGGGCGCTTCGGTACGTCTGGGTGAAACAGCCGCCCGCCGATCCATCGGAAAAGCAGGTTCGCGAGGGCATGTTCAATGCGATGCTGGTCCTGCAAGGCTATGCCCAGGTGAGCACCTACCCGCCCGACGTCAAGTATGCGGATCTCTTCGTGAAGTTCCAGCGCGAGGCCCGGGCCGGAAACCGGGGCCTGTGGGGTTTGAGCGCATCGTCCGGATCGGCGTCGGGCGGGACGAAGAGCGGTTCGGGGAGCTCGAAGCGCGCAAAGACGTCAAACGAGTCGGGCGGGGCGAGCCGTTCCGGCAAATGCGACCCCGCGTACCGTTACCTGAAACATCGTCATCTGTTTCAGGCAGCCGATCCTCACGGATCGACGGTGCCGGTCTTACCCGGCAATGAGCCGGTGCCGGCTTCCCGCTTCTTCCGGGACTGCCTGCTGGACAGCAGGTCTTACATCCCGTCCACGGGCGTTTAACGTCTCCGGGCCACTCCCGGCGACGCCGGCCACCAAGGCCGCGAGATTCCGGGCCGCGTTTTCGTCCCGGTCCAGCACGAGCCCACATTCCTCACAGCGGAAAACACGCTGCGAAAGCGGCAGCGACGGCTTGATCGCGCCGCACCGGGAACAACGTTTGCTGCTGGGATAGAATGGCGGCGCTTCGACCAGGACCGCCCCGTGCCAGGCACACTTATACCTGAGCTGGCGGCGGATCTCCGCCAGGGCCGCATCGGCCAGCGCCCGGGCGAGCCGGCGGTTCTTCCTCATGCCCACCACGTGCAGCTGTTCGACGACCACCACGCCATAGGTGGTCGCCAGATGGTGCGTCAGCTTGTGAAGGGCATCCTGGCGGATGTTCCGGGCCCGCGCATGAAGCCGGGCCAGCCGGCGGCGGGCCTTTTGCCACCCCCGGCTGCCCTTCTGGCGGCGAGCCAGGGCGCGGCTGGACCGGGCGATCTTTCGGAGCGCTTTTTCCAGGGGCCGCGGGTTCGGCCACACCTCGCCCGTCGAAAGGACTGCCAGGTGCCGCACCCCCGCGTCCACGCCCACCACCCGCCAGGGGAACCGGGGCCGGCCCGGCTGCCGCTCCACCTCGCAGGTGAAGCTGACGAACCACCGGCCGCCTTCCCGCGACACCGTGGCTGAGAGGATGCGAGCCGCCCCCGCTTCGATGCGCCGGAGCAGGGCCGTGGTCGGCTCGTGGGTCTTCACCCGCCCGATCCGGGGCAGGACAACGTGGCTTTGGTCGTCCACCCGGATCGCGCCGGTGGTGAACCGCACGGACTCACGACCCCGCCCCTTCTTCCGAAAGCGGGGAAAGCCAACCCGGCGGCCCTTGCGTTCACCCTTGCGGCTCTTCGACCAGTTCTGCAGCGCCCGGGCCAGCCCGTCAAGGCCCGAGGAATAGGCTTCCTTGGAGTTCTCCCGCCACCAGGGGGCGACGAGGTGCTTTTGCCGGTTCCACTCCCGCCGCAAGGCGGGCAGGGTCCAGGGCACCTCCACATCCTCGCCCCGGGCACGGGCTTCCAGGCGCTCTTTCACCAGGGCCAGGCCCCAGTTGAAGGCGAAGCGGCGGGCGCCCACATGGGAGGCCAGCACCCGTTCCTGGCGGGGTGTGGGGTCCAGGGCGAAGCGGTACGCTTGAAGAACCTTCATTCGGCATCGCCCCTACGGGCTGCCGCCAAGGCTCGCAGGGCCCGATTGCGCGCCCCCCTCCGGCCGTACAATCGAGCGCAGAAGGAGGTCAACACTTCAATCATGTCGCGCACAAGGTCATCCGTTGATTCGCTTGGATCCACGACCACGATCCGCCGTCCCTGTGCTGCGAGAGCGGCTTCCAGGTACTCCACCCCAAAGCGGGCCAACCGATCACGGTGTTCCACCACAATGGTGGCAACCGATGCGTCGGCCAGAAGTCGGCGAAACTTCGCCCGTTTCCCATTCAGCCCGGACCCGATTTCCGTGACTACCTGGTCCACATGAAATCCATGCTCCGTCGCCCATGCCGTGACCCGGGCCACTTGACGGTCGAGATCGCTCTTCTGGTCGTGAGAGGAAACGCGGGCGTACACCACCGTCTTCCCTTTCGCCGGAGCAGGCAGGTCCACGAGGATGGTCCCGGATGGGGTCTGCCGGGCAGGGACGGGCAGCCGACCCGCCTTCCACCAACGCCAGGCGGTGATGTAACTGATTCCTTCACGCTTGGCCCACTCGGAGAGCTTCATACCTGAAATATAGCACATATGTTTGCCTATGTCTGACTATGTTTCGGCAAGCTGTTCAGGTGACGTCCTAAACTGTCTGTAAACGCGAAGCGGTCTGGGCTACCATCGGTGGCGTCGGAAAACTCGCCCCAGCTGGGGCACACCGAGGAGGACCCAGACCTATGTCCAGGATACCACCCAGCCAGCAGTTGGCGGAGCTGGCCCGGCAGCTGGCCGCGCAGGCCCGGGAGGGTACTGAGGTCGAGGACCTGACCCATGCCCTCGTCCGCCTGGGCGCCCGCAAGCTCATCCAGGAGCTGCTGGAGGCAGAGGTCACGGAGCTTTTGGGGCGCGGACGCTACGAGCGGCGCGAGCCTGGCCAGGAAGGCGCCCGCAACGGCTACAAGCCGCGGACGCTGCGTTGCGCCGAGGGGCGGCTCGAGATCGACGTCCCCCAGGTGCGGGGCATGGAGGGACTGTGCCAGCCCACGCTGTGGAGGGCCCTCAAGCGGCGGACGGACGTGCTGGAGCGCCTGGTGGTGGAGATGTACGCCCGGGGCCTCTCTACCCGGGACATCGAGGATGCGCTGGCGGAGCTGGCGGGCAGCGAAGCGCCGCTTTTGAGCCGGTCCACCGTGAGCCGGATCACCGAGGCGCTCCACGAGGAGTTCGAGGCCTTTGCCCAGCGGGACCTGTCAGGCCTCGACGTGGTGTACCTGTTCGCCGACGCCATCGACGAGTCGCTGCGCCGGCAGGCGGGCTGCCGTGAGGGCATCCTGGTCACCTGGGCCATCTTGAGCGACGGCAGCAAGGTGCTGGTGCACCTGAGCCTGGGCAACAAGGAGCGCTACGAGGACTGGCTGGAGCACTTCCGGGATCTGGTGCGCCGGGGGCTGAAGACGCCGCTGACGGTGACGACGGACGGGGCGCCGGGGCTGATCCAGGCGGTGGAAGCCATGTGGCCGGAGGCGGAGCGCATCCGCTGCTGGGTGCACAAGATGCGGAACGTGCTGGACAAGGTGCCGGAGGAGGCGCGGCCCGTGCTCAAGCCCTACCTGGAGGCGATCCGGGACGCACCGGATATCGAGCAGGGCCGGCGGCTGGTGGCCGAGGTGGTGGAGCGGTTCGGGCGGGAGTATCCCTCGGCCATGCGGAGCCTGCAGGAGGACCTGGAAGCGAGCCTGGCGCACCTGCGGCTACCCGCCGCCCACCGCAAGCATGTCCGGACCACCAACCTGGTGGAGCGCAGCTTCGAGGAGGAGCGGCGGCGCGCCAAGGTGATCCCGCGGTTTCGGAGCGAGCGGGAGTGCCTGAAGCTAGTCTTCGCCGTGCTGTGGCGGGCGAGTGAGCGCTGGCGGCGGGTGCAGTTCAGCGAGCACGAACGAAAGCAGCTGGAGCGCTACATCGAGGAGCGGCAACGGCAAAGAGCGGCGCAGAAAGAGGTTTCACCCGCTGCCACCGTGGCATGACCCAGACCGCTTTTACAGACAGTTCGGGACTTGACCAGCTGTTCACGACCCCGACGTGTGCATCCCGCCTCCGCCGCCTGATCTGGACTGCAAAGACATCAAGTACCGAAACTTTCGCGTCCTGCCGCCCGATCCGCACCGGCTCGATGGCCGGGACGGTGACGGAATCGGCTGTGAGTCCTAAGCCAGAACGACCCGCGAAAGGGTGTGTCGATGGCGGGGGCGGTATGCCGACCGCGTGGTGAGCAAATCGGGCTTTCGAACCCGGAAAAAGGCACTCCCCTACCCCCGCGGTCCGCAAAGGAACCTGGCGTCAACGCCCTCCTCGAGAGGCACCGCGTTCAAGCTTCCGGGACCGGCAAGGTGCTGCAACGCCCGGACTTCCTGGCTGCATACGGGCCGGAGGATCCTTGCTGGCACGCGGTCGGCCGGTCGCTCGGGCAGTGATCGTCGTTGCGGAGGCAGCACGCTCGACGCGGTGCTGACCGTCCGAGGTTTGTTCGGTGGTCCGCTGCTCCTGGACGCAATCGCCTTCGCCATAGCCTTGGAGCCCGTACCGCGACCGTAGCGGGTGCCAATCTCAGGTGGCACGCCTCCTTTCCCTTGCCAGCGTCGCCAGCAGGCGCTCGTTCTCTTCCTCGCGTCGGGTCGCAAGCCGGATGTACTGGGGAAGTCCGAAGGACGCGCAGTCCCGTACGACGAGACCGTACCGGAGCAAGCGACGCCGCCAGGCAGCCCCATCACCGACATCGAGCAGGAAGAAGTGCGTCGCTGAGGGAAGGGGAGCGAGGCCCAGCGTTTCGAGCCCCCGGCGGAACTTATCACAGGCGTCCCACACCCTGGCGAGAGACCGCCCCACGTGCGCCTCATCCGTCAAGGCGGCCACGCCTGCCGCCTGGGCGACGGCGTTCACATGCCAGGGCGGCGCCACGCGATGCAAAACGGCTACCACCTGCGGGGGCGCGACGGCATAACCCAACCGTAGCCCCGCCAAGCCGTAGAGCTTCGTCAGGGACCGGATGACGAGGATATTGTCGAGATCCAACTCGATGGCGGAGCGGAGGCCGGCGAGACGGTAGGCGGCGAATTCGAAATACGACTCGTCCACCACGAAAAGGCAAGCTGGGTGCGCCCGGGCCCAGCGAGCGATCACGTCGGTCGGAACCAGCGTTCCCGTCGGGTTGTTGGGGGTGCATAGGAACACGACGGCGGGGCGGACCGTGTCGAGCACGGCCGCGACCCCGTCCGGGTCCACAGCGAACCCCGTTTCCGCCCGCGCCCGCCAGAACTGCACCCGGGCCCCCATCAGCCGGGCCACCCGTTCGTACTCGCCAAAGGTGGGCCCCACGATCATCACGGTGTCTCTGGAGCGGATGTACCCCAGAGCAACCAGCCAGAGCAGCTCGCTGGCCCCGTTGCCGGCGACGATGCGCTCGGGTCCCACCCCGAGGCGGGCAGACAGGGCGCGCCGCAGAGCCCGCGCCTCTCGGTCCGGGTAGCGATGCGCCGGCACCGAGGCCAGCGCCCGTGTCACAGCAGGCGACGGGCCATAAGGGTTGTCGTTGACACTAAAGTCGACGACCTCCTCTGGGTCGAGGCCCCAGGCTTCCAACTCGGCCGGATCGGCTGCGCCGTGCGTGACAAAAGGGACGTTGGCAATCGCCGACTTCGGTTGCGGCAGCACCGTCGTCCCTCCTATTCCCACCGTCCCACCGTGGGTCTCCGCCATGAATGGAAAGGGAAAGCGCCGCACCGGGCCTGCGGGGGAAGCATCACGCCCGCAACGCGATGACGGCGCACGCCAGGACGATGGCCATCGCCACGGTGCCGTAGAAGAGCCGGACGGCCCGCTCGATGTCGCTCGGTCCGGGCAGGGCCAGCCCCGCGCCCAACTTGTAGTGCCCGGCCTTCTCCAGTTCCACCCCCAGCGCACCGGCCATGGCGCTCATGGGATGACCGGCGTTGGGACTTGCCGTCTTGCCGGCGTCTTGCCGCCAGATGCTGAGAGCTCCCCGTGCATCCTCGCGGAGGCAGGCGGCCGCGAGTACCAGCAGGGCCGCGGTCAGCCGTGCGGGGATCAGGTTGGCCGCGTCGTCGGCTCGGGCCGCCGCCTTGCCCAGCCACTCGCGGGACGGATCACGGTAGCCCAGCATGGCGTCCGCGGTGTTGAGGAACCGGTACGCCAGCGCCCCGGGTAGGCCCGCGAGGACGTAGTAGAAGAGCGGCGCGACCACGCTGTCCGACGCGTTCTCGGCTACGGACTCGATCGTCGCTGCCGCCAGCCGGGGAGCATCCAGGCCGCGGGTGTCGCGGCTCACGAGGTGGTACCCCACCAGGCACCGGGCCTGGCACACATCGCCCGCGGCCAGGACCGCGTGCACCTGGCGGGCAATTTCCGCGAGCCGGCGTGCGGAGAACGTTGTCTTCAGCACCACTGCCGCGGCGACCCAGGCCAAGGCCCGAGGCATCGTGGCCAGGAGGCGCTCAGCCACCAGCCCGGCACCGGCTGCCGCCACGGCGCCCGCCACCACCACGGCGGCCCCGTACGCCAGCCGTCCGGGTGCCGAGGAAGGTGCGCGGCAGGATGCAGCCCCGATCCCCGTCCCCATCCAGGCGACGGGATGCCACCGGTTGGGGGGCTCCCCCCACAGCGCGTCGAGGAGCAGAGCCAGCAGGAGGGGGACCACCCGGTCGGTAGCCGTCATCGGCTTCACGCGCTCCCGGTTTCCAGCACGGATCGCAACGAGGCCATCTCCGTCATCACCCGCACCGCCGCCTCCACGAGGTGGAACGCGAGCACCGCGCCCGTCCCCTCGCCGAGACGGAGGCCGAGGTCGAGGCAGGGGCGGAGGCCCAGCCGTTCCAGGGCGACGCGGTGGGCCGGTTCGGCCGACAGGTGTCCGGCAATCAGATAGTGCCGGGTACCGGGTGCCAGGGCCTCGGCGACCAGGGCCGCGGCCCCCGCCACCACGCCGTCCAGGACCACCGGCAGCCGCAACGCGGCCGCACCCACGATCAGGCCGGCCAGGGCCGCGATTTCAAACCCGCCCACCTTGGCCAGTACGTCCAGGGCATCGGACGGGTCGGGGCCGTTCGTTTCCAAGGCCCGCCGCACGGCGTCCCGCTTCCGGGCCATTCCGGCCGCGTCGAGCCCCGTCCCCGGTCCGACGACCCGTTCCGGCGGGAGGCCGATCAAGGTGCTGACGACGGCGGCGCTCGCCGTGGTGTTGCCGATGCCGATCTCGCCCGTGGCCAGCAGCCCGAACCCCTCTGCGGCCAGATCCGCGGCGAGGCGGGCTCCGGCGGCCAGCGCCTGCCGGGCATCCTGGCGCGTCATGGCCGGTCCTCGCGTCATATTGGACGTTCCCGGGCGCACCCGGGCCCGTACGAAGCGGACCCCCGCGGGTAGGAAATCAAACCGGCCAGGCTCGCCATCGGCCCCGCCACCTGCCCTACCGGCGGCAGAAGCGCCGTCGACGCCCGGGATCGGGCCCCGCACCCCCACGTCGACGCACACCACCGTCGCGCCGGCCTGGCGAGCCAGGACGTTGATGGCGGCCCTGCCCTCCAGGATTGTGCGGACCATCAAGGCGGTGACCTTCTGCGGATAGGCGCTGACCCCATCCTCGACGACGCCGTGATCAGCCGCCATCACGACCACCGCCTTGCGACCCAGGGTTGGCGGGACCCGCCCCGTCACCGCGGCAAGGCGAGCTCCCAGGTTTTCCAGCTCAGCCAGGCTGCCCGGCGGCTTGGCCAGCTCATCGAGCCGTGCCCGCGCCCGGGCTCCGGCCTCCTCGTCCGGCGGTGGGACGGTTACCGGCCGGCCGTCGCGCAACAACCCGGCCACGGTGTGCCCGGTCTCGGTCTCCCCGGTTAGGGGCTCGTAGCTGCGAACCTTTCGCATAACGGTTCCCCCACTTCCGACCCGCCCCCGACTGTCTAAAGTTTCGGTAGGTGCTGGTGGGGGAAAAGCGAAGGAGAGACCTCACCAGGTTGTCCCAAACGGGACAGCCGATCCTTCTGGCCAAGGATGGAGGTGAGGCCTCTCCATGAAGGACGTGATTCGCCGCATCGGGGAGATCACCCTGCAGCTTGCTCGGGTTGTGGAAAAGGCCCTGTGGGAGGCTCCGGACTTTCGAGCGCTGGAGGTGGCCGTGGTCCGAGGGGCGCAGGAGGCCGCGCGGCAACTGTTGGTCACGGCTTTGGAGGCGCTGGACCGGCAGCTGATGGAGCAGCGGGACCGGCGGCAACTGAAGTGCGTCAATCAGCAACCGCGGAGCCTGATCACGTGGGTGGGTGAGATCCAGTGGGAACGACGGTATTACCAGGAGCGGCCGAGCGGCGCACGGCGGTTCTTGCTGGATGAAGTGCTCGGGCTGGCGCCGCGGCAGCGATACTCGCCGCTGGTGCAGGAGTTCGGGATTCAGCTGTGCACCCAAGTGCCGTTTGCGGCGGCAGCGGACTGGCTGGAGCGGGTGAGCTGCGGGGCCGTGCGGCTGAGCGCCATGGCCTTGTGGGCGGATGTGCAGGCGGCCGGGGCCCGAGCGGACGAAGCGGCGAAGGCGCAGCGGGAGGCGGTGTTTGAGCGGGGCGAGATCCCGCCCGGGAGCCGGCCGGCGGCCGCCGTCGACTTGGAGTTTGACGAGCTGTTGGTGCGGGGCCGGCGGCGCGGGCCGGATGGGCAGAAAGAGCGGATTGCGCTGATGCATGCGCTGGCGTATGAGGGCAAGGCGACGGACGCGCGGGGGCGGACGGTGCTGAAGAACCGGCGGGTGCACGTGGCCGTGGGCGAAGGGACGGCGTCCATCGAGGAGGCGCTGGCGGCCTTTGCGGCGGAGTGGGACTGGGCCCGGGTGGAACAGTGCACGGTGGGTGGGGACGGGGCGCCGTGGATCCGCAAGGCCCTTGAGTACCTCCCACAGGCTTCGTATCGCCTCGATCCGTTCCACCTGAAACGGGCCATGCGGCGGGGACTGCAGCACGACGCGGAAGCCCACCGGCAGCTGGCGGCGGCCCTGGCCGAGGGGAAGCCGTGGCGCGAGGTGGAGACGATCCTGGATGCGGCTCGCCGGCGGGCGCGGGGTGAAGCGCGCGACCGCGTCCAAGAACTGAAGCAGTACTTGAAGAACCACTGGGACGGCATCGTGGCCGACGCGAACGCGCGGCGGCTCGGTGCGATCGAGGCGGAGAACTACCACGTGCTGGCCCGGCGAATGAAGCGGCGCGGGGCCGCGTGGAGCGAGCGAGGGGCTCGGCACCTGGCCCGGCTGTTGGCGGCTCGAGCGAACGGGGAGCTCGATCGCTACGCGCGTCCGGTCTGGCAGCGCCGCCAGGCGCCACCGGTGGCCCCGACCCCGCAAGGCCGGCTGTTCGGGCAGCGCCTGAGCCGGAGCGACGTGGAGGATGTCGCCCAGTGGCTGCGGGTGCGGATCCCGGCGCTCTACGGACCCCATGCGGACCGCGAGTGGGTGAAGGCGCTGCGGCATCTGGCCGGCCTTTCTGTGGCGTGACCGGAACATGGGTCGGGGGGATCCACCTACCGAAGCTTGATGCAGTCCCCGCCCCCTCTTCGGCTTGCGGACGGAACATACGTTTGGTATCCTGGGAAAAGGAGGATGATCGGGCCGATGCAGGCGACCTTCCAGACGAAGATTCAAGACCGGTCGGTTTACCCGGCCCTGGACGCCCTCGCCGCCCTGTACGGTCGCCTGCTGCGCCGGTTGTTCGTCGATCTCTACGTGCGGAAGCGTCCCCTTGTCGAGTGCAAGCGGGAATCCATTGCTCGCTACGGCATCACAGCCCGCTACTTCAACGCGCTGGCCACCGAACTCAAGGCCAAGGTGAAGGCGGCGGAGGAAGCCCATCGGCACCATCTGGCGCACCTGCGCGGGCAGATCCAATCCACCGAACGAGCCATCGCCAAGCTCCACAAGCAGGAGAAAGCCTTGGCCTCGGGCAAGGGGCGCTGGGCGACCCTTTCGCCCGAAGAGCGGGCGGCGCGTCGGCGTCGGGTCCGGTTTCGGCTGCACCAGAAGAAGCGGCGGCTGGCGATGCTGCGCGCCCGCCTGGAAGCGGCGGAAGCGCGGACGGGATCGCCGCCGATTTGCTTTGGCTCGCGGCGCTTGTTCCATCGGCAGTTCCACCTGGAGGCGAATGGGTTCGCTTCCCACGACGCATGGCGCAAGGCATGGCGCGATGCCCGCAGCCAAAGCTTCTTCTGCCTCGGCTCCAAAGACGAGAGGAGCGGCAACCAGACGTGTTCGCTCTTGGGCGACCGCTTGCGCCTTCGGGTGCCCAACGCCCTGGCCGGCCGCTTTGGCCGGCATGTTTGGCTGCACGGCGTCCGTTTCCCCTATGGACAGGATGTCATCCTGGCGGCCCTCGCGTCCGGGCAAGCGATTTCCTACCGCTTTGTCCGGAAGAACAGCGCCTGGTATGTCTTCGCCACCACCGAACGGCCCGCGGCCCCGATCACGACATCGCGAAGGGCGGGCGCCCTTGGTGCCGATCTGAACCCCGACCGGCTGGCCGTGGCGGAGGTCGACCGCTTCGGCAACCCGGTGGCGGCGCGCGACATCCGACTTCCGCTCCAAGGCAAGCGCCGGGAGCAAGTGAAGGCCATCCTGGGCGATGCGGTGGCGGACCTGGTGGCATGGGCCAAGGGCGCCGGCAAGCCCATCGTGGTGGAGCACCTGGACTTCCGGGAGAAGAAGACCCGTCTTCGAGAAGACGACAAGCGATACGCCCGCAAGTTGTCCGCTTTTGCTTACGGCAAATTTTACGCCCTGCTCATGGCCCGGGCCGCCCGGGAAGGCGTGGAGGTGCTCCGCGTCAACCCGGCCTTCACCAGCGTGATCGGCAAAGTCAAGTTCATGGCCCGGTACGGGCTGTCGCCCCACGCGGCCGCGGCGGTGGCGATTGCCCGCCGGGGCCTGGGCTTTGGCGAGCGCTTGCGCTCCGGAACCGCCCGCCCTCTACCCGCGAGGAATCGAGGGCGGCACGTCTGGAGCGATTGGCGGCGCATCGCCCCGTCGGTGCGCGGCAAGCGGGCGCACCGGCTCTATGAGCGGTCCTCCGAGGACGCCCCAGGTCGGGGGGAACCCCGATCCACCCGGGCACCGGCGGCCTCAAGGCCGCACGGCCCCGGGTGCGATGGTCTGGCTTGGGGTCCGGGGTGCGATCCCCCGGCGCGAATCGTCGGGAGCACTGTTCGCCCGGCGTCATAGGTGGATGCAATAAACGCCTATGTTTTGAGGAACGGTGTTTCACCGGTTCCATCCGTGTGACCCGGTCGGCCCGCTCGATTACCTTGGACGGCCGTGGAGTTCACCACCCGCGTCACCCCCATGTGGATCTCGTACCCTTCCAACTCCGCACCGGCGCATTGGTCCCAGAAGCCGGACCCGCCGGGGGCCACATGCACTGACCGGCGGCGCGTGGTCTTGACGGGTTGCAGCTCCGCCCCTACCGGTAGGTAAGCGAGCCCCCTCACCTCGCCAATGCTTGCCTCGGCCCCGCGGGGATCGCGGACGCGCAGACCCAGCATCTGGTACCCGGCGCACATGCCCATCAGCGACGCCTCCCCACCACCGCCCGGGCGATGGCCCGGTCCAAGCCGTTGCGAAACAGCCATACCAGGTCTTCCACGGTGCTTTTGGTTTCCGGCAGGATCACGGCATTGGACTGCCCGAGCTCGTCCGGCGACGCGACGTAGCGGACACGCACCCCCGGCTGGGGCGGGGCAGGCGCACCACGGCAAGGTCCAGGACCGCCGGTTCCCCCACCTCCCCGCGCCCGCCCCCGCTTCCCAGATTGCCTGCCCTCGCGCTGTCTTGCCGGGCATCCTCCAGGGCGAGGGAATCCTCCTCGTCCATCGCCAGCTCCCGATACGGTATAACGTCGACGACGGGCCGGCCCGTCCCCCTCCCCAGCCACTCAATTCCCGGAGCAACGCCGGGTCGCCGCGAAAGTTTTGATGTTGAACCCGGTCACCCGCCGCCGTTGGGAGGGGGTAGCAGGTGACGTCCTAAACTGTCTGTAAACGCGAAGCGGTCTGGGCTACCATCGGTGGCGTCGGAAAACTCGCCCCAGCTGGGGCACACCGAGGAGGACCCAGACCTATGTCCAGGATACCACCCAGCCAGCAGTTGGCGGAGCTGGCCCGGCAGCTGGCCGCGCAGGCCCGGGAGGGTACTGAGGTCGAGGACCTGACCCATGCCCTCGTCCGCCTGGGCGCCCGCAAGCTCATCCAGGAGCTGCTGGAGGCAGAGGTCACGGAGCTTTTGGGGCGCGGACGCTACGAGCGGCGCGAGCCTGGCCAGGAAGGCGCCCGCAACGGCTACAAGCCGCGGACGCTGCGTTGCGCCGAGGGGCGGCTCGAGATCGACGTCCCCCAGGTGCGGGGCATGGAGGGACTGTGCCAGCCCACGCTGTGGAGGGCCCTCAAGCGGCGGACGGACGTGCTGGAGCGCCTGGTGGTGGAGATGTACGCCCGGGGCCTCTCTACCCGGGACATCGAGGATGCGCTGGCGGAGCTGGCGGGCAGCGAAGCGCCGCTTTTGAGCCGGTCCACCGTGAGCCGGATCACCGAGGCGCTCCACGAGGAGTTCGAGGCCTTTGCCCAGCGGGACCTGTCAGGCCTCGACGTGGTGTACCTGTTCGCCGACGCCATCTACGAGTCGCTGCGCCGGCAGGCGGGCTGCCGTGAGGGCATCCTGGTCACCTGGGCCATCTTGAGCGACGGCAGCAAGGTGCTGGTGCACCTGAGCCTGGGCAACAAGGAGCGCTACGAGGACTGGCTGGAGCACTTCCGGGATCTGGTGCGCCGGGGGCTGAAGACGCCGCTGACGGTGACGACGGACGGGGCGCCGGGGCTGATCCAGGCGGTGGAAGCCATGTGGCCGGAGGCGGAGCGCATCCGCTGCTGGGTGCACAAGATGCGGAACGTGCTGGACAAGGTGCCGGAGGAGGCGCGGCCCGTGCTCAAGCCCTACCTGGAGGCGATCCGGGACGCACCGGATATCGAGCAGGGCCGGCGGCTGGTGGCCGAGGTGGTGGAGCGGTTCGGGCGGGAGTATCCCTCGGCCATGCGGAGCCTGCAGGAGGACCTGGAAGCGAGCCTGGCGCACCTGCGGCTACCCGCCGCCCACCGCAAGCATGTCCGGACCACCAACCTGGTGGAGCGCAGCTTCGAGGAGGAGCGGCGGCGCGCCAAGGTGATCCCGCGGTTTCGGAGCGAGCGGGAGTGCCTGAAGCTAGTCTTCGCCGTGCTGTGGCGGGCGAGTGAGCGCTGGCGGCGGGTGCAGTTCAGCGAGCACGAACGAAAGCAGCTGGAGCGCTACATCGAGGAGCGGCAACGGCAAAGAGCGGCGCAGAAAGAGGTTTCACCCGCTGCCACCGTGGCATGACCCAGACCGCTTTTACAGACAGTTCGGGACTTGACCGGGGTAGCAGGGCCAGGGTGCCGACCAGGGCGGCGAAGACCCCGCTCCGGTCGATATCGCCCACCAGCAGGCCGGGGGCAGCGGCCCAGGGCCACGCCCAGGCTAGCCAGGTGCCGGTCCCGCAGGTTCGCCTCCACCAGGCTCCCCGCTCCCTCGAGCACGATTAGGTCGTACCGGGCGGCTAGGCGGTCATAGGCCTCTCGGGCGGCGCGCCAGGCGCGAGCGAAAAGCTCCGCCCGGTAGGCCCGGGCGTCCCAGGCGCCGATGGCTTGGCCCAACAAGACCTCCTCGCGGCGGTCGCCCGCTGGCTTGAGCAAGTTGGGGTTCATCTCGACCTCGGGCTCGATCCCGGCCGCGACGGCCTGCAGGGGGACGGAGCGGGCGATCTCCCGGCCGTCGGGCATGACGTAGACGTTGGGCGCCGTATTCTGAGCCTTGAAGGGTGCCACGCGCAGGCCCCGCTTGGCGAAGGCGTGGCACAGGCCAGCCCCAAGCCAGGTCTTGCCCACATGTGAAGGCGTACCCAGTACCATCAGCCGACGAGCACGCCGCAACGGTTACGCCCGCCTTTCAGCCTGGGCCTGTTTCATACCGCCGCTTCGGATCACTTCGGAGAACGTTACCGCTCCCGCCGAGACGTCGAAGCGGCGTGGACCGTTACCTTTCGCCGATCGGCGCCCGACGAGTGCGCGATGTTCCAGGCCAGGTTTGTAGCGTCGACCAGCACCCTTCCTTGCTGATTCCGGTCTGCGTGGACGCTGCCACCGCCAATCCATTGCCAGAAGCGAGAGCGGCCGAGGGGCGTTCACGGCGCTTCCACGGGCATGTGCGTGCGACCTGCTTCTAGCCCTGCCTCGGCGCCTTGGAGAACGGCCCGGGGGAAGCGGTGCAAGACGGGCTGGGCCCCGAGCACATCGTGGAGCCACACAGGAGCATCGCCGACCGCGGAGTATCGCCGACCTCGTGCGCTGGTACCAGCGGTGGGACGGCGTGTCGCCGCATGCGTTTCATCAGGCGACAGTGAAGCATCAGTCCGGGAGAAAGTGGAATGGCGGTGGGCGAGTCCGCTGACGGAACCGGGGCCAGGCCCGTACCGGTAGACTTCTGAGCTACCGAGTCGGACAACCCATCGGACCCGGGCGGAATAGTCGGCGGAAGACGCTCGCACGATCCGCGCGGACCTTCTTCCTTGCTCCGGCCTCGGGCCTGTCCCGCACCGAGGCCAGCTCGATCATGCTTCGTGGGGCGAGCCAGAGCCCAGTTAGAGAAGCGTATCAAGCACGGGATCCTCCGGATCCCGGACTGCCAGAAGGCCAACGGTGCCCGCGACCGTCCAGAACAGGCCACAGCCGTGCCTGTGCGCCATCGCGCGGCTCGCAATGTGAAGAGTTCACGGTGAGGAGGGTCGACCGGCTCGGCCGCCGGCTTTCTGCGCGGTGTGTTGGTTAGCAGGGTGGAACCGGTGCCTGTGGAGTTCCGATGCAGGGAAACGTTGTAGTCGGCCGGCCGGGGGGGCCGCGCGACTCCATCAGGCGGAGCCGGGGTTCTGGGGTCTTCTGCTGTCGGTGTGTTGGGATACGCCTCGTCGGCCTTGTTGCGGGCGAAACGTGTTCGGCCTGGGACAGGCTGGGTTCTCGTGACAGCAGCACATGCTGACCGGAAGGTTGCCGGTTGGCCTGGGCGTTGCGATCCGGGCACGAGTCGCATCCGAGGGGTGACGGGGCAGGGAATCGTTCCAGCGGAATGGCGGGAAACGCTGCCGCCACCTGCCAGCAACAAAAGACGCAAAGCCAGACTCCCAAATCGATAAAAATTCTTCAGACAGGACCCACACGTTTCCCGACGAAATCCAGGACGCGGGGGATCCTGCCGTGCACCTCAAGGGAATGCTGGAACAACTCGAGGCCTACTGGCTCTTTCAGCGGCACCTGCGGCCCTCGACGGTCCGGGCATATCGGAGGGAAGTGGTCGCGTATCTGCGCTGGCTTGAGGAACAACCTTGGGGCACCGACTGGATCGAGAAACTCCGAGCGGTCGATGAAAAGATGGCCGCCAACTACATCAGAACCGCGCTAAGTCGTCGTCCGGCGGCCCATAGGGCAAACCAGGTGCCCTCCTTCCTCCGTCGAAAGATCTACGCACTGCGCTCCCTTTATGAAGGCCTTAACTGGATGGGCGTCCGGGTCGCGAACCCGTTTGCCCGCCTGCACCCGCCGGCGGACGACCGCTTGCCGGGTTATCTCCTCCCGGCAGAGGTCCGGCGCTTGCTTGCTGCCATCCGAGAGGGGCGGGGGCTGACGGAGCGGGAGCGGGCGTCCTTTGAATGGACGGGCCCGCGGGATATGGCGATTGTCGTGCTGGCGCTTTACCAGGGCCTTGCGCTGCGGGAGATTTGCAGCTTGGACATCGACGACGTCGATCTTACGGCAGAGCAGCTGCGCGTCAAGGGGCGGCGTCACCTGCTCCCCCTACACCCTGTGAGCACCGAGGCCCTTGCGGCTTATCTCAAGGTTCGCCCGCCAGCGGCCACCGTCGCCTTGTTTTTAACCCGACGAGGCGAACGTGCGTCGGCCCGGACCGTCGAGCGCATCGTCGCGACGTGGGCCGAACGGGCAGGCGTCCGGGCAAACCCTAAGCTCCTGCGTAGCACGTTTGCGGCTCACCTCACCGCTCAGACCTCCCTGGAGACCGAGACGTTAGCAGAACTCCTCGGGTACCGAAACCCTCAGCATGTGGAGCGGTACCGGCAAGCAGCCCTCGAGATCAAACGTCAGGCCCTGCGGAAGCTAAGTTACGATTGGTAGATGCGGAACCGCCGTGGCGTCCCCCGTGCGGCCGCAGACGAGAAGATCGTCGCTGTCGGGATTCCGTGGACCGCTGCTTAGCCGCTCCCGCGCCGGGCGCCCGGGCGGTCGACGATGCGGAACAGCGGCTCGGCCGAACAGGCTAGCCCAGGAAGACCGCGCCTGCCGTACGCTTCCCTGTGCCCCATCCGGAACAGCGACGCCTGCCATTGCGGCCCGACGGATGCCGAACGTCTGCGGCTGAGGCCTCCCCGCGAGTGACGTCGGTTGATCCGGGGCCACCAGATCATTGTCGTCCTCTAGGGCGGCCCGGCGGGATGCGTCGCTTCGGTCGGCTTACATCAACCACGGCCCAGACGGGGTGTGAAGCTGCGTAGTCCTAAGCGTGTGTGCCTGGAATGGTCCAAATCCGCCCGCCCCGGGGGCGCCGTGGCGGACGGGTGCGAAAATCTCCGCTCGTTGCGAGGATTCTTGTCTTTCCATCGTGTCAGTTTCCACGTTCAAGGGCGGCAGGTTCAGAGCCGCAGGTTGCGATCTCCTTTGGCCACGAGACCGTGTGAGTCGGCACCGGCGGTGCCCGCCCATCGCTTCCACGTGTGCCGTGAAAGCGCTTCGTGCATAGAAACCGTTGGTGCATGCCCTACCGTTCATTCCGGATCACCGGGGCGGCTGAAAGCTCCACGAGGACGAGCAAGGACTTCACGCATGCGAGCGAGGGCCTCGCCCAAGACCGAACCGGACAGCGGGCCTGGATCACCGTGGCGGGGCCGGCGACGATGCCAGCTGCTTCAGCGTTGCAGAGAGTACATGGACCGCGATGTTACAGGACTCGGACGGTGACCGCCGACTTGCTTTGCTGATCCGGTCGACGGCTTCCCACAAGCCGGGGTAGATCCGAATAAACAATCGGGTTCCTTCCTGATCGAGCCGCGGCCGCGCCTGCACGCCAAAAAGATACAGCACTCGGCTCGCGCGATCGTCCCGCGGCGGCAACTCCGGCAGGGACGCCGTGGACGCGGCTTCGTGGAGCAAGAGCTCCAGGGCCATCCCGAGGAGCTTGTACGCTTCCATGCGCGTCTCGGAGCGAAGCTGCTCAATGGTGGACCGGTATTCGGGAAGGAGGTAGACGCCAACGAACTGCGTGGCCCCAGCGTCCGTTGCACTGCGCCGCTCCATCCACCACCGGGCGCGTTCTCTAAGAAATTCCCCGGCACGCCGGCTCGGTCCCGTCCATTCGCGATGCGGCACCCACACAACCGCCCCCGGGTCCGGGATTTCCAGTGCCATCGCCCGCCCGGGGAATGCGATTCGAATCCTACCGTCGGCCTCCTGTGGAGGCGATGACGCCCGTTTGCCGGCCCGCTCGTCACCGTCACCGTGCGACACCCCAGGCCTCCCTACTCTGACACCGGTCGGCGACCTTGCAGCGGCGTCGGACACCGTGTCTGATGGCGTTTCTGATACGGTTGTGCGTGATCCGGTGTGACCGTCATGAGGCGTGTCCATTGGCGCGTCCGACGATTCGTCCAACACTGGGTCGGCATCCGTTTGCTCAACCGTAGGTGCCACTGTGTTGTCTACCGTGTTCTCCGCGGAATTTGTCGCGGTGGTCGACGCTCTGTCACCAGCGGCGGTTAATGCCGTGGTTCCATCGGTGTCCAAAGATGTGTCGTATGCGGTGGTGTTCACGGTGTCCGATACCGTGTCATTCGGCGTGCCATCTGGCGCGTCAGATCCGGCTTCTAAATGCTGTACGGATTCACCCTGTAGGCGTCTTTCCCTAGCCGACACCGTTTCGCCAACTGTGGTCCCGGCCGTATCATCCGTCGTATCGGCCACCGCATCGAATGCCGTGTCGACTACAGTGTCTACACGGCTCTGCGAACCCGCATCAACATCTGTATCTCCATCCCTGGTTGCCGTGTGGGGAAGTGCCTCTCCCGACCCCGACGCGTGGCCCTTTGGCACCACTGGTTCTGACGTATCCACCGCCGTGTCTTCCACGGTGGCCGACACAGTGTCTCGCTCGCGCAAAGAAGAATCGCTACTGGCCAGTCGCGCTACAAGCGCTTCCGCCTCACGTTGGAAATGCCGTACCATCAGGATGATTGCATGGCCGCGATTCGCTGGCTCGTAACCGTGTTCGCGGAGGAACGTCTCAAGCACCTCGTACGGAAGGGAAGCCAGCCGATCCTGCAAGTTTTCCCGAGCTACCTGTTGTCCCCGCCAGCTTCCCACGAGGCTCTTGATGCCGCTGCGCCGTCGCCGCGAACTCATCCGACGACCTCCTTCTTCTGCGCTCCGCTACGCCCAATTCGTTCCACGCGCTCCAGGAACTCTTCGGCCAGCGCCAGGAAATCCTCGCTGGCCCGACTCTTCGGCGCATAGTCCAAGACGGACATCCCCTGATCTGTCGCCTCTGAAATCGCCACGTCCGACCGCAGCATCGTCGTGAAGACCAGCGAGCCCTTCTTTTCCCGCACGGCCGCCGCAACCTCATCCCGCAGCCCGGCACGATGGAGGCGGTAGTTCAGCACGTACCCAATGCACGGCGCATCATGCCGCGGGATGCGCAGCAGATCTTCGACAAGCTGCTCAAATGTATCGAGCCCCTGCAGCGCGAACGGCTCCGGTTCCAGCGGGATGATGTACGCGTCGGCCGCCAAGAGACCGATCGTCGTCAGCGTTCCGGCGGAGGGCGGCGTGTCCAAAAGGACATAGTCAAAGGGTTCTTCTACAGTCAGAAGCTCGTTCAACCGCTCCCGCAGGGTCCCGTAGAACTGCCCCAGCACTTCTTCCATCGCTGACGCACCGGCCCGGATCTCGCCCGCCGCGATCTTGAGCAGCAGGACGTTGGCCGCGTGGTCAATCTCGTCGCCCGAGTCGTCCATCGGCGCGAGCCACAGACGCTCGTCCTCTGTGGCCGGCAGGATGATCTCCTTCAGCGGCCGGCCCGGTGCATCCGGTGCGAGCTGCCACAGATCCGCCACCGTCAGCTCATACCGGTTGAGCCCCGGCTCCTCTGCCGAAAACCCCAAGTGCCGGGTCGCATTGCCCTGCGTATCCAGATCGATCACCAGCACGCGGTCCCCCGTCGCCTTGGTGATGGCTCGTGCCAGGTTTACCGTGACCGTCGTCTTCCCGACCCCACCCTTCCGATTGGCGACTGCGATGACCTTGCCCCGCTCGACGTTCCCGGTCTGCAAGAGCAACTGCCGCAGGGGCACCATTCCGGGCCCTTTGTGGCGCTCGATGGCTGCGAGCACCTCGTCCTCGTAGAACCGAGGCTCCCCTTTCGGGGTGCGAAACATCGAGATCCCGTACGCGGCCAGGTCGCCGGACTCGATCCATCGGTAAATCGTCTGCCGGCTGACACCGAACAGCCGCGCTACGTCCGAAACCTTGATGGGCTTCCGTTTCCGATGATCCATCTGGACCCTCCCCCCACGGGTGGAGCATTTCGCCGCCCAGGTCGTATTTCCTCCGAATGTTGCAAATGTGACAAACCGCGGCAGGATTCGGGCTCCCCGGTGGCGAATGGACAGCCAGCAGTTGGTTCTACTCCCTTCGGTTTGGCACGCGGTGGCGCGACCGCCCGTCGTGCCACCGCCCCTGCTTCGTCCGTGCCCGGATCGCACCCACCATGCGATCCCGTCGACCATGGGGGGAGGAGGGGACGGACGCAAGCGACCGACAGCAAAACGGCCGGTTGCACCGCAACCGGCCGTACGCAAGGGGTGACCCGACAGACCACCGAACGACGAATCGACAACGTGCCGCCCGCCTGGTGGGGGGACCAGGCGGTGCGGCCCGCATACCCGATCACCGCCGGGGACCGCCAGCGTGGAATCGGGCATCGATCCGCAACCGCCGCTTAAAACCGCAACTGCGGCGGTCTAGGGGTTCTTTCACTTGATTCGCGGTCGAGGTCCAGATTCCTGCAGGCGGCCCGCGCAGGAGGGAGGGACCCTTGTGCCGCCTGCCGGTCCGACCGAACTGCGTGACGGGCGTCGACGCCACTGGTTTTGGGCTCACAACGCCATCTGGGACGTGCCCGACCTCTCCGCACACGCCATCCTGGTCTACCTCTACCTCTGCCGCTGCGCCGACGCGGGCGGCACCTGCTGGCCGTCACGAAGCACCATTGCCCGGGCGTGCCGAATCTCCAAGGACAGCGTCGACCGCGCCATCAAGCAGCTCTGCGAGCGGGGCCTCCTCATCAAAGAATCCCGCCAGGGCCCCGACGGCGCCTATGCCTCCAACCTATATACGATTCTCGATCCGCCGGCTCCGAACGAGGCGCCGGAGCCTCCCCCTAGCCGCACACAGCGGCCACCCCTAGCCGCTCTCAGCGGCTACCCCCGGCCGCAGGGTGCGGCCACCCTAGCCGCAGGCAACGGCTACCCTAGCCGCAACGAGCGGCCCGAAGGACAACCCATTGAAGGACAACCGAAGGAACAACATCATCCGGTCTCCGTACCAAGGGCCGCACGCCGCGATGATGATGTCACCTTGGCACTCTCTGTTCTGACTGCGGCCAGAACACAAGTCGCTGCGAGCGCTGAATCTGCGACATCGGATGCAGCCGCCGCTCACCTCGCTGCAGCGTACCGCCGGACCACGGGCGGCACGCTGACCGAAGGCGAAGCACGCCAAATTGTGGAACGCTATGGCTTAGCCTATGCGCTGGAAAAGCTCGAGCTCGTAGCGTGGCAACAAAGCCAGGGCGGTTTTGAGCGGGGCCCGAAGGCGTACTATCTCGCTGCCCTCAAGGGCGACTGGCGCGTCGAGCCGCACGTCCCAGCACGGATTCAAAAACGGCAGGAAGCGGAGCGTCGGCAGGAGGAAGAGGCCCGGAAGAGGGAAGAGGAACGCCAGCGCATCGAAGCCGAAAAGCGTCTGGCGGCCGCCCTTGACGCCTTGATCGACACGCTCCCCGTGGAGGAGCGTGTCCGCCTGGAGGCGGAAGCGGAGGCGCGGGTACGGCAGCGCACCAGCGACAAGGTGCGCTCGATGATTCCGGTGCATCGGCTGCTGGTACAAGTGGAGATGCGGGCACTCGCCCGGAAGCGGTACGGCAACCGCTTGCAGGATCCTGGTCTGGAGGCAGGCTCATGAGCCGCAAACGCGGAGGTCTCGGCCGAGGTCTCGAAGGGCTGTTGCGCGGCATGGACTCGGAAGGCCACGGGATGGTCCAGGAAGTGCCTGTGGCGGCCATCCGTCCGAATCCCTACCAGCCCCGGAAGCATTTTGACGAGGCGGCGCTCGACGAGCTCGCTGCCTCGATCCGTCGCCGCGGGGTCCTTCAACCGGTGCAGGTCGTGCGCGAAGGTGACGGCTACATCCTCATCGCCGGCGAGCGCCGGTGGCGGGCCGCGCGCAAGGCCGGCCTTGCAACCATCCCGGCCGTCGTACGCGACCTGGAACCCGCGGCCTGGACCGAGGTGGCGCTCATTGAAAACCTCCAACGCGAAGACCTCAACCCGATTGAGGAGGCCGAAGCTTACCGCCTGCTGCACGAAGAATACGGGCTCACTCAGGAAGCGATCGCCGAGCGGGTCGGCAAGAGCCGGCCGCACATCGCCAACATGATGCGTCTTCTCCAGTTGATGCCCGCGGTTCAGGATGCCGTCCGGACCGGCCAACTCAGCATCGGCCATGCAAAGATCCTCGCCGGTCTTCCGCCCGAGCTCCAGCTCGAGCTTGCCGCAGCCGCGATCGAAAAGGGATGGACGGTTCGCCATCTCGAACGGCAGCTGGCCGCACGATCCGCCTTTGGACCGCGCCGTGAGACTGCATCCGCCGCCGCGCGTGAATCGGGCCTCGAGCCGTTGATCCGGAAGCTCAAGGAGGCCCTGGGCGCCGAGGTGACCTGTCGGCCGCGCGGTGCAGGCTGGCGACTTGTCATCGATATCCCGGACCGTGCGATGCTTGAACGCCTGCTGGAAGTCTTGCAGGACCACAGCCCCGAGGATCGAGCGACGGGCCCCGGATGAGGCCGTGGGATCGTTCTATCCAACGACGATCCAGGCAGTTCGCGACGAGGGCTCGCGGGGAGGATAAGACCGTTCGGCAATGGCGAGGATGGGTACGGTGCAAAGTCTGGTTCCCTCTTTGCAATCTGCTGCCCCTGGCGGCATCGTTACGGGCTCCGACACCAATGCCCAGCTTTTTCTTCTTCAATGCCAGGTAACAAGGTGTTCTCGGCTGTGGTGTTGCCTCGCCGACGGCGGCGGAGAGGTGTTGGACCGGTCACCGGGTTGATGTTCTCCAGGTGGTCACGCGGAGCTACGTAAGTGTCCGACGTGGTGGTGCGAAGCGCCGCGCGGTAGGGCCCGAAGCCGGTGGCCCGTGACAAGAAAGGTGACCGGCGGCTCCCCTTTGGGTTGGCCGTAAAACAGCTCAAAGGGAGGGCTGCTCACCGGTGACCGCTGCTTTCAAGCTGGCACTTCTCGCTCGATCTTTTGCGCAAACACCAGCGAGCGCCCGAAGAAGTCGACGCTGGGCGGGAAGGATTGCGCTGAATGGCTCCGCAGCTCAAAGGGCTCGAGGTCAGTGAGCTGATCGGAAGGAGTAGGGCCTGTGAGGTGGGGCTCCGGGATCGCCGGTGGGTGGCCTGATGCGGCTATTCGCCATAGCGCCGGAGGGCCAGCGCCCGCATCTCGAACCGCAGGAGCGGCTCCGGAACGCTGGAGGTACCGAGCCGTTCCGCCAGGGCCTCAAAGGCCTGCCGGGCATGGGCCTCCCACTCGCTTGGCGGAAGGACGGCCAGCATCGCCTCGCTCTTTTGCAGGCGCTGCCGCAGGTGCGCTTCGCGCGCTGCCTGCTCCTCGGCCCGGCGTTGCGCTTACAGGACCGCAAGCTCGTCGCGGAGCCTGGCCATTCGCCCGGCCGGCCGTCGCTTCGGTGGCGGCGCGTAGCCGCCGTCGAGGGCGGCAAGGTAGTACGCAAGCGGCGGGTGCAAGCCGCCCCGCCGCAGGCGCCAGGCCAACGTTCGCAGCTGGCGCATGCACGCCACGAAGCCGTACTTGGCCAGCAGCTGTCGCGCCTGGGTCATCGGGATGGCGTCGGAGTGCGCCACCCGGTGCTTTTGGATGACCGCCCGGTAGGCGCGCTGGAGAACACGTGCAAAACGATCGGCATCATCGTCGTCGTCAGTTCGTTCGTGATCGGCCGGGGCGGCGGGCTCGGGGGCCGCAGCGGCTTCACGGTGCGCGGCAGCTGGAAAGACGACGACGATGTTTTTTTGTTTTTCCAGTCTCGTTTTTTCTTTTTGCGTTCCTGCGCAGGAACAGCGACACCGCTGTTCCTGTCCAGGAACAGCGACGCCGGTTCCCTGTTCCGGATCGGGAACAGCGACGGCGGGGCCGGAGGGGATGCCGAGCCGCTGGGCGACGTCCTCCGACCACCAGCTCGGCAGCAGCTCGGCAGGGACCGGTCGCGGCAGCGCCCCGCGGCGAACCGCGGCGTGGAATTCCTCCTCGGGCAACGGGTCGTTGACCCAGTACGTGTACTTCACCGCGGTGACGCGGTTGCCGCTTCGCCCCTCCACGGTGATGCGCTCGACCTGGATGTCGATGAGGCCCCAGGCCACGAGCTGGAGTTCGATCTGCTTGAGGCGGTCGGCACCGATCCCGCCGGCCTTTTTCAGGAACCGCTTGGTGGAGAAGGCGCGTTCCGCGAAGGTGTGGCGGGCATCCCGGTTGACAAAGCGGAGGAGCTGGGCGTAATAGCCTACACCTTGGAAACCGCCGATGTGCGGCATGTAGAGGTCGAGCAGCTCGTGGTAGAGGACCGAAAAACCGGCCCGGCGCTGCGGGCCCGGGCGGTAGACGACCTGGGCGAATTCGGCCTGGACGGCCATCGCGACCCCTCCTTGGGACAAAAAATTCCTTGACCCATCGGAGGGGCTCGTTTTAAAATAGCGCACGGGTGTGTGAGCCCGACTCCGATGGAGCGCTCCCCGATCTGCGGCCACAGATCGGGGTCTTTTTTTGGGCTTATCCGGTAACGAAAAAACCGACCTCGCGGCGGTCGGCTTCGGGGTTCGTAACTGCTGACCAAACTATCGTCAAATCTTATCAGACGTAGGCGAAACATTTCACCTCCGCCTCCTGTTCCTCTTTCGTGTATGGAACAGGCGTTTGGTATGATGAGAGAGGGAGGACACGCGGGCCATGCAGGCGACCTTTCAGACGAAGATTCAAGACCGGTCGGTTTACCCGGCGCTGGACGCCATCGCCGCACTGTACGGTCGCCTGCTGCGCCGGTTATTTGTCGATGTCTATGTTCACAATCGTCCCCTTGTTGAGTGCAAGCGGGAATACATTGCCCACTACGGAATCACAGCTCGCCACTTCAATGCGCTGGCCATCGAACTCAAGGCCAAGGTAAAGGCGGCGGAGGAAGCCCATCGGCACCATCTGGTGAATCTGCGCGGGCAGATTCAATCCACCGAACGAGCGATTGCCAAGCTCCAAAAGCAGGAGAAAGCCTTGGCATCGGGCAAGGGCCGCTGGGCCGCCCTGCCGCCCGAAGAGCGGGCGGAGCGTCGCCGTCGGGTCCGCTTTCGGCTGCACCAGAAGCAACGGCGACTGGCGATGCTTCGCGCCCGCCTTGAAACGGCGGAAGCCCGGACGGGATTGCCGCCGGTTTGCTTTGGTTCTCGGCGTTTGTTTCACCGGCAGTTCCACCTTGAAGAGAATGGGTTTGCTTCTCACGACGAATGGCGCAAGGCATGGCGCGATGCCCGCAGCCAAAGCTTCTTCTGCATCGGATCAAAGGGCGAAATGAGCGGGAATTTGAATTGCTCGCTCATTGCCGGGTCCTTGCGCCTTCGCGTGCCAAACGCCTTGGCCGCTCGTTTTGGTCGCTGCATTTGGATTCACGGTGTCCGCTTCCCCTACGGGGATGATGTGATTTCGCGTGCCATCGCAACCGGGCAAGCGATTTCCTACCGCTTTGTCCGTAAGCGCGGTGTGTGGTATGTGTTCGCCACCACTGAACGGCCAGCGGCCCCGATCACGACATCGCGGATGGCTGGCGCCCTTGGCGCGGATCTGAACCCCGACCGGCTGGCCGTGGCGGAGGTGGACCGCTTCGGCAACCCGGTGGCGGCGCGCGACATCCGGTTTCAGCTTCAAGGCAAGCGCCGCGAGCAGGTGAAGGCCATCCTGGGCGATGCGGTGGCGGACCTGGTGGCATGGGCCAAGGGCGCCGGCAAGCCCATCGTGGTGGAGCACCTGGACTTCCGGGAGAAGAAGGCCCGTCTTCGAGAAGACGACAAGCGCTACGCCCGGAAGTTGTCCGCGTTTGCTTACGGCAAATTTTCCGCCCTGCTCATGGCCCGGGCCGCCCGGGAAGGCGTGGAAGTGATCCGCGTCAACCCGGCCTTCACCAGCGTGATTGGCAAGGTCAAGTTTATGGCCCGGTACGGGCTGTCGCCCCACGCGGCGGCGGCGGTGGCGATTGCCCGCCGGGGCCTTCGTTTGGGCGAGCGCTTGCGCTCTGGAACCGCCCGCCCTCTACCCGCGAGGAATCGAGGGCGGCACGTCTGGAGCGATTGGCGGCGCGTCGCCCCGTCGGTGCGCGGCAAGCTGGCGCACCGGCTTTATGAGCGGTCCTCCGAGGACGCCCCAGGTCGGGGAGAACCCCGATCCACCCTGGCACCGGCGGCCCCAAGGCCGCACGGCCCGGGGTGCGATGGTCTGGCTTGGGGTCCGGGGTGCGATCCCCCGGCGCGAATCGTCGGGAGCGCTGTTCGCCCGGCGTCATAGGCAGATGTAATAAATGCCTATGTTTTTAGGAACGGCGGCAGGAAGAAGAACCTCTCTGGCGTATACCATAGCCTGAGAGGCGGTCGCCCCCACCGACCGCCATCACCCACCGGGGCCGTGCTAGCACCACGGCCCTTTTTCTCTTCCCCTTTTCGGTGGGCGGAAGTTCCAATTTCAGCCGTTGCGTCTTTTCGCCGCCAATTTCGTGGGTGGGGGCCGACTGCGCATCCCCACGGGACGGGACCTCGCCGAGCGCAGGCAGCCGGATTCTACTGTCCGAGCGCCGCAACGGCTGCGCGGGTCCCAAAGTGGGCCCAAAGTGGGACCACTTTGGGCCCACTTTGGGCCCATTTGAAGCCGAAGCTTGCCCGTTCGCACGCTTTCTCCCGGCGGCACCGGGCCCAGTCTGGGCCCACGTTGGGCCCAGACTGGGGCCACTTTGGGCCCACTATGGGCCCAAACTGCGACATCGCGCGCGTTGCCGGACCGTTCCCCATGGGCATCCTGGGCCCATTCTGGGCCCAGATTGGCCCCACAATGGGCCCACTTTGGGCCCAGTCAGCTTCACCCCTGCGGCCCGTGACGCGAAGGGTCCCTTCGGCAACCCGGCTGTGAACCCACGGTGGACAAACCGCGGCGTTCATGTTGATTTTTTTCGGCATTTGTGATCCTGGCCCGGAAGCGAATCCAGCCCGTTGTGGCGCGGCCTCGCTTGCCCTAAAATTCTGCCGAATCCACGCATTGAATCCATGTTCCTCGGTGGAGCCGTACAACCCCTATGAAAAAATTGCGCAATGCAAATCCCGCTTCGTGCTATGCGTTACAAGGGTTCGACGAAATAAAATTCAGCGCGAACAGCGTAATCTTTGCATGAGTCAACTTTCAAATCAGCAATTGTTTCATTTTTTTGGGGAAAGGGTGCATCGAGCGAAGGGCCGTACGACAAGGGAATACGCCGATCGCTCGGACGTCTTTGTTCCGGCTTTCCGGCTTGTGGATAAGTGGCGTGCTTTATACATCTGGAGCCCGGAATTTTCGGGTTCGGCCCGGCGTTGGCCCCCGGCCCACGCCGGCCGCAAAGGCGAGAGGGAGGCTTGGGCGATGGCGTGGCAAAGCCTGTTGCGGATTCCCGAACCGATCCCGCCGTCCGTGACGTCTCGAACCGCTGCCGCCGCGCTCGTTGTACTGGACCGCCTCGCCGGAGCGAGCCGGGATCAAATTGCGGCCTTGACCGGTTCGGGAAGCGCTGGCGCATACCGGGCCCTGTCCAGCCTGGCCCGGGACGGCCTGGTCCTGGCCCCGCCGCGCGGCCGGGGCGAGGCGTTGTGGCGGCTTACGAGGGCGGGGCGAACCTGGGTGAGTCGGCTGCTGCCTGACGGTTACGTGTGGCCGGACCCGCCTGGACGGGGGAGGGGCGAGAACCTCCAGCACCGCCGGATGGTGGGCGACGTGCTGGTCGAATTGGCCCGGCGATATCCGGCATGGCCCTGGGTCTTCGCGTTCCGCTCGCACGGGCGCGGTGCGTTGAGCACGTATGGCGTGGTCTATGATCCGGACGCACGGGTGGATCTGCCGCGGGGGCAGCTGCTGATCGAAGTCGACCGGGGGACGATGCGCCGGCGGGGGCTTGAGGCGAAGTTTTACCGCCTGCGCGAGGTCCTCGATTACGGCGGTTACGGCTTGCAGGCGCCGCGGCGGCTTCTGTTCGTTCTGCACACGCCCAGTGCGGGCCGGATCCGGCTCATTCAGGAGCTGGCCACGACGTACCTGGAGCCGTATCTCATCGCCCCGCCGGCAGGGCAGCAGGACGTGCTGGCGCTGGACGTGTGGGTCGGGACCTTGGGGGAGGTCATCGACCGGTTTTCGCAAGAGGCGGCGTACTGGCTGGACCAGCCCGGCCCGGACGGGCGCGTGTCGCCCACAGCGCGTGTGCCCCACATGGGAGTGGCCGAGCTCGTGCTGGATGCGTTGACCGCTGCGGGAGTTCGGGGTTTGCACCTGGCCATGGGACGGGCGCCGGTGTTCGCGTGGCGCCAGCCGGGGATTCTCCGGGACGACAAGCAGGTTTTGCTGGTGCTTGACGGGCGGCGGTCAGCTGCCGTGGGCGCATGGGCCCGGTATCTTGAGCGCGCGTGCGCGGAGTGGGAGGAGCGGACGAACCGCCCGGCGCGGGGCCTGATCCTGCTGAGTCGCCCGGAAGACGGCTGGCAGGTGACGACGCCCCGGGTGTTCTGGACGACGCCCGATGCGTTGCATCCGCAGGGCGGCGTACGGTCGGCCGACGGGCGGCTGCAGCCGTTGACGGCCGTGTTCCCGTAACGACCGCCCGGCCCGGTCCGGGGCGAGATGGGTTCCCGCCCTTGACGCGACGGAGGGCGTGGCTCCATAGGCACGGTGCGGGGGACGGGGGCTGCGGGTGGCCGCCCGGTCCTGCCCGGCCCGGGGAGGGACGGGCGGTGGTGCTGGACGGTTCGCCATGCCTGGTGGGCGTTGCGATGGCGGGGGCTGACCATCCGAGTGCACGGTCTGCGGGCCGCACGGCTGGGGGCCGGGGGACGACTGTAGGGCCCGGCCCGTGGCAGCCCGGGATTGGAGGGACTGTCGGGCGCCGGCGGTGCGGCGCGGTCTTGGGCCGGGATGGGGCCTAGCCTGGGCGGGGTGTGAAGCGGGGTCTGGGGCGCTGCCGAGCGGCCGGACTTGCCCGGCCCGGCGAGCCGGCCCGGCTTGGTGTGCACGGAACCGGCGCGAGGCGGCAGACCCGGGCCGGGCGGTTCGAACCGGACAGATCCGTGGCGGCGACCCTGTTGCGGACCGGAGGGCTTTGGCTGCGGTTTGGGGCGGTTTTGGGGAGCCGACGTGACCTTCACGGGCGGCTTCGCCGTGCGCTGCGTGTGCAGGCGCATATGGCGACGCGGGATGGACCGTCGTTCCGGACCACGTGGTGACCCCTCCCCAGCCCCTGCGGGCGGATTTCCCTGGTGGTTTTCCATGGATTGCAGCTGCCGGGGTGGGAAGCGTCGTTCCCACCCTGGCGAGGCGGGTTGTCCTTGCGACAGGCAGACGCCATCGGAAACAATGCCGTCCATGCTTCAGCCCCGAAAGGGAGGATCGGCCGCGGGTGATCCACTCCACTCCACTAGGGTAGAGCCCGCCCGGTTCGGTGCAGTGGCGTCCTTTAACCGATGAAGCGGCACGTTTGGCATCCGTTCGGGGGCGGCAGCCCCAAGTCCTACACTCTAGACGACCGCAGGAGGCGCAGCCACGACATGACGATCCGGGCGTTGCGAGCACGGGCGATGCGCCGACCCTGAAAGGGCTGCGCCAGCGCTCGGACCCACCGATGACGAGCGTGGGCGTGGTGGGCAGGCCGGTGCGGACCGCGGTCTCCCCGGTGACCAGCCGACCGACGAACATCCGTCTTCCGCCGATTCTTCGCAGATTTCCTCCCGAGCTTGTAGGGTCGCCGGGCGTCGCCACGGCCCGATGCATCCCAGTGGTCATGGCGTTAAAGCGAGAGAAGGGCAGGCCACCGAGGATCGCCTGCGGGTGGGCCTCCTGCCAGCCATCCCGCAAGGTCCACGCCGCGGCCTGGAGGACCCTGGCCACCCAACTGCATGCCCAATCCCTGGACCCCCGGTGGTGCCGCTGGGGGGCTTGAGGAGAGCCAGGCCCTCGGGCCCCACGGTGGCGGCGGGCGGATCCGGCGGAGCATCGCCAAGGGGTCGCAGCCGCCAGAGGACGGGCTGTGACGGCCCGATCTCCGGCCCGTTCTTCTCCCACCGAGGTTTGAGGGGGTTCAGCACCTGCAAAACGATCGACGTGAACGCATTGACGCGCGGCAACAACGCGGTCCGATCCCGGGCCATTGCGTGCGGTGGAGCTGGGATTCGAGCTCCCGGGGTTGGAGAGGGTGTTGCAGCGCATCACCACGAGTTCAGCCTTTTGAGAGCCCCGGAATCCGCGACAGCGAACTAGGTAGCGAACCAGGTTGGGTGTCGTTCGATAGCATCAGGGCGAGGTCAAGTCCCGAACTGTCTGTAAAAGCGGTCTGGGTCATGCCACGGTGGCAGCGGGTGAAACCTCTTTCTGCGCCGCTCTTTGCCGTTGCCGCTCCTCGATGTAGCGCTCCAGCTGCTTTCGTTCGTGCTCGCTGAACTGCACCCGCCGCCAGCGCTCACTCGCCCGCCACAGCACGGCGAAGACTAGCTTCAGGCACTCCCGCTCGCTCCGAAACCGCGGGATCACCTTGGCGCGCCGCCGCTCCTCCTCGAAGCTGCGCTCCACCAGGTTGGTGGTCCGGACATGCTTGCGGTGGGCGGCGGGTAGCCGCAGGTGCGCCAGGCTCGCTTCCAGGTCCTCCTGCAGGCTCCGCATGGCCGAGGGATACTCCCGCCCGAACCGCTCCACCACCTCGGCCACCAGCCGCCGGCCCTGCTCGATATCCGGTGCGTCCCGGATCGCCTCCAGGTAGGGCTTGAGCACGGGCCGCGCCTCCTCCGGCACCTTGTCCAGCACGTTCCGCATCTTGTGCACCCAGCAGCGGATGCGCTCCGCCTCCGGCCACATGGCTTCCACCGCCTGGATCAGCCCCGGCGCCCCGTCCGTCGTCACCGTCAGCGGCGTCTTCAGCCCCCGGCGCACCAGATCCCGGAAGTGCTCCAGCCAGTCCTCGTAGCGCTCCTTGTTGCCCAGGCTCAGGTGCACCAGCACCTTGCTGCCGTCGCTCAAGATGGCCCAGGTGACCAGGATGCCCTCACGGCAGCCCGCCTGCCGGCGCAGCGACTCGTAGATGGCGTCGGCGAACAGGTACACCACGTCGAGGCCTGACAGGTCCCGCTGGGCAAAGGCCTCGAACTCCTCGTGGAGCGCCTCGGTGATCCGGCTCACGGTGGACCGGCTCAAAAGCGGCGCTTCGCTGCCCGCCAGCTCCGCCAGCGCATCCTCGATGTCCCGGCTAGAGAGGCCCCGGGCGTACATCTCCACCACCAGGCGCTCCAGCACGTCCGTCCGCCGCTTGAGGGCCCTCCACAGCGTGGGCTGGCACAGTCCCTCCATGCCCCGCACCTGGGGGACGTCGATCTCGAGCCGCCCCTCGGCGCAACGCAGCGTCCGCGGCTTGTAGCCGTTGCGGGCGCCTTCCTGGCCAGGCTCGCGCCGCTCGTAGCGTCCGCGCCCCAAAAGCTCCGTGACCTCTGCCTCCAGCAGCTCCTGGATGAGCTTGCGGGCGCCCAGGCGGACGAGGGCATGGGTCAGGTCCTCGACCTCAGTACCCTCCCGGGCCTGCGCGGCCAGCTGCCGGGCCAGCTCCGCCAACTGCTGGCTGGGTGGTATCCTGGACATAGGTCTGGGTCCTCCTCGGTGTGCCCCAGCTGGGGCGAGTTTTCCGACGCCACCGATGGTAGCCCAGACCGCTTCGCGTTTACAGACAGTTTAGGACGTCACCTCAGGGCGAGCTCGGTCTTCAAGACGAACCCCCAGGGTGGGTTCGCTCTCGGGCATACCCGATGGCCGACTCGTTCAGTCGGCTAGCCCCTGAGGAGCGAGTTCGGGCGGCGAAGTGGATGGCGGCACCAGGACGCGCGTTGAGGCCGCTCCTGCCAGCGGGCTGTGCAGGGGAATGGCGGGATCCCGGCCACGTTGGAGGGCCGCCCCCGCGCGTGGCGCCGCAACGCCTCCTCGTCGACCCGGTCGGCCGTGCGGATGGGGGTGCCGGCCTTTCATATCTTCGGGGCCGGTCGCGCCGGAAGGCGACCGCGGACACCGCGCCGACGGCGCCTCGGGAGCGGGGCCGGGCCCGAGCCGTCGGGTGGGCTCCCGTCAGGCTCGCCTTTCGCACGCCGCACCCTGTTGGGACGTCACGCCCTTCGGAAACGGTGCCGGCGTTGCCCCGATCCTCGGGGCCTTGAACGGCGATGCGTTCACGGTGTCGCGGAGCGCCATTCGGACCGGCGGGGGTCCTGATGAGAGCCGAGGGGTGGGAGGCGGATCCCGTGAGGGCGCGAGGAAGCAAGTCGTACGATCTGGTGCTGGTGCACGGACTTCTGAACATCCACCGCTGGAGCCGGCGGTTTCTCGAACGGTGCGTCGAGCAATGGGGATCGGGGCGGGTGTACGTCGTCTACCTGAACCCCCCTCTGCAGATCTGGAGGAAACAGCTTGGCCACGGCACGGTCACCTTCATCGGCCGCAACGACTTGACGGCCGGTACCCGGACGGTGGACGTCCAGGCGCAGGACCTGGCGGCGAAGGTTCGCGCCTTACGAAGCCGGTGCGGCCTGAGCCGGCCCTTCTCGGTCATCGCCCACAGCATGGGCGGTATCGTGGCGCGCCGGTACATGGCCGACCACCCGGAAGAGGTGGCGGCCGTGGTCACCCTGGGCACGCCCCACCATGGTTCCCCCCTGGCGGAGCACTACCGGTGGCTCGGCAGCCTGCTGGGAGCGAAGGGGGCCTTCGCCAACCTGACCCCGTCCTGGCTGGCCCGCTTCAACCAGGAACATCCCCCCGACCGGTACGGCCCCGTGTATACGGTGCGCGGGTACGGGCGCCCGGGCCGGGACTGGGGGGTGCTGGGGGAGTTGCTGGTCGGGGGGGCACACCTGCACTGGCTGTGTGGCACGAGGTCGGATGGGCTCGTCCCCGAGGGGTCGGCCGTCATCGAAGGAGCCGTCCACATCGCCGATCTGCCGGGCTATCATCACCTCGACCTCGTGCGGCGGCCGGAAGTGGCCGATCTCTGTGCCCGCTACCTGCCGTAACGGGCCGGCCGCTGCCACGTGCCCCATGTGGCAACAAAGTCGTCAAGATAGCCATTGCATGCCCTCGCCGCCTCGGCCGGCCCGTTGCATGGGAACACATGTTCTGTTCTGATGGCCCTGGAGGGTAGCTGGCGATCCCATGTGCACGTTGCAGGGGTACTGCTTCGTCCTTGACCCCACACTCCACCAGCAGCTGGCGCTGGCCTCCCACGTGGGTGCGCGCCGCTTTGCCTTCAACTGGGGCCTGACTCTGGTGAAGGAGCGCCGGGAAGCCCATGCCGGGGGCGAGGACGTGGAGGTGCCGTGGACGCTTCCGGCCTTGCGGCGGGAATGGCACCGGCAAAAACACACGGTTGCTCCCTGGTGGCGGGCGAACTCGAAGGAGGCCTACGCCTCAGGCCCCGTTAGCGTCCCAGGTAGTGGTGGAAATAGCCGAGCCATAGGGCTCGGCCCTGGTGGCCCTTGACAAGAAAGGTCACCGGCGGCTCCCCTTCGGGTTGGACGAGTAATAGCTCGAAGGGAGGTCCGCTCACCGGTGACCGCTGATTTCAGGATGGCACTTCTCGAGCTTTTGCGCAAATACCAGGGGGAGCCGGAAGTCGATGCCCTGCGGGAAGGACTACGCTGGCTGGCCCAACAGCTCATGGAGCTCGAGGTGAGCGAACTCGTTGGCGCTCAGCGGTACGAGCGCACGGAAACGCGGAAGACGTACCGGAACGGCTATCGCTCCCGGCCCTGGGATACCCGCGTGGGCACCATCGAGCTGCGGATCCCCAAACTCCGCCAGGGCAGCTACTTCCCCAGCCTGCTGGAGCCCCGCCGGCGGGCAGAGCGGGCCCTGGTCGCCGTGGTGCAGGAGGCTTATGTGCAGGGTGTCAGCACCCGGAAGGTCGACGACCTGGTCCGGGCGTTGGGCCTGGACGGCATCAGCAAGAGTGAAGTCTCCCGGCTTTGTGCGGAACTGGACGAACAGATGGAGCGTTTCCGGAACCGCCCCCTGGAGAGCGAGTACCCCTACCTGTGGCTGGATGCCAAGCCGATCAAGGTACGGCAGGACCATCGCGTGGTGAACATGGCCGCGGTCATCGCCGTGGGGGTGACGCGAACCGGGCAGCGCGAGGTGCTGGGCTTTGACGTGGGCGCGGCCGAGACGTACGAGTTCTGGCTCGCGTTTCTCCGCAGCCTGGTGGCCCGAGGGCTCAAGGGCGTTCGCCTGGTCATCTCGGATGCCCACGAGGGACTCAAGCGCGTCATCAGCGAGGTGCTGGCGGGCGCCAGCTGGCAACGGTGCCGCGTGCACTTCATGCGGAACCTGCTGGCCCGGGTGCCCAAGCACGCCCAGCCGATGGTGGCGGCCCTGGTGCGAACGATCTTTGCTCAACCCGACCTGGCGTCTGCCCGGGAGCAGCTCGAACACGTGGCCGCCAACCTGGACCGACGATTCCCCCAGGCGGCCGCTCTGCTCCGGGATGCAATGGAGGACGTGCTGGCCTACATGGCGTTCCCGGCCGAGCACTGGCGCCGGATCCACTCGACGAACGTCCTGGAGCGGCTGAACCGGGAGTTGGCCCGGCGCTGTGACGTAGTGGGGATTTTCCCGAACGTCGCCGCGGCCCTGCGGCTACTGGGGGCTCTTCTGGAGGAGCAGCAGGATGAGTGGTTGGTGTCCCGGCGGTACTTCAGCCTGGAGTCCATGGCCAAGATCGATGCGAACCCACCCCGTGAGGACTCTCAGCTACACGAGAGTTCGGCAGCACTGAAGGTGCTGGCTGTCTGATCAACCCAACCCGGAGGGGACACGACTTTTCCACCACTTGACGGGACGTGACCCAGGCCCCGACGGGCTGGCCCCGGCGCTGCAGAACGGGTCGAAGAGCCGCAAGGGTGAACGCAGGGGTCGCCGCGTTGGTTTCCCGCGGTTTCGGAGAAGGGAGGCGGGAAACGGTGCGGTTCATCACCGGCGCCATCCGGGTGGACGATCAAAGCCACGCCGTCCTGCCCCGGATCGGGCGGGTGAAGATCCACGAACCCACCACGGCGCTGCTCCGGCGCCTAGAAGGAACGGCCCGCATCCTGTCGGCCACTGCATCGAAGGCGCAATGCAACCGGCGGTGGTGACCGCCATCAAGAGCCGGGGAGCCGTCGCCTACCTCCGTTCCGATGGCGTTGTAACGGAGGTGAGCGCCCGGCGGATTCGTAAGCGCCGGCCGCGGCCGGGGATATTGGTGTGAGGGGAAGGGGGCGGTACCCGATATAGAGGCAGATGAACCGCTCTTGGACACGCCGGCCACCAGGCGCCGGCGGCTCAAGAGGGGGTGCGTAACATGCGTGACAGAGCCTACGGGTATGGATCCCGCCGGCGCCGTGTTGCGTTCGGGATGGCCGTAGTGCTGGCCCTGCTCGGAATCGCAGGGTTTGGAGCCTACAAGGCGGGGTTTCGCGATCGGGTTGTCTCGTGGGCTCGCGGGAGTCACACGGATGCTGCGGTGGCCCGGGTGGGGGAGGGGGAGGGTCGCGAGGAGGGCGGGGTGACGTCCTAAACTGTCTGTAAACGCGAAGCGGTCTGGGCTACCATCGGTGGCGTCGGAAAACTCGCCCCAGCTGGGGCACACCGAGGAGGACCCAGACCTATGTCCAGGATACCACCCAGCCAGCAGTTGGCGGAGCTGGCCCGGCAGCTGGCCGCGCAGGCCCGGGAGGGTACTGAGGTCGAGGACCTGACCCATGCCCTCGTCCGCCTGGGCGCCCGCAAGCTCATCCAGGAGCTGCTGGAGGCAGAGGTCACGGAGCTTTTGGGGCGCGGACGCTACGAGCGGCGCGAGCCTGGCCAGGAAGGCGCCCGCAACGGCTACAAGCCGCGGACGCTGCGTTGCGCCGAGGGGCGGCTCGAGATCGACGTCCCCCAGGTGCGGGGCATGGAGGGACTGTGCCAGCCCACGCTGTGGAGGGCCCTCAAGCGGCGGACGGACGTGCTGGAGCGCCTGGTGGTGGAGATGTACGCCCGGGGCCTCTCTAGCCGGGACATCGAGGATGCGCTGGCGGAGCTGGCGGGCAGCGAAGCGCCGCTTTTGAGCCGGTCCACCGTGAGCCGGATCACCGAGGCGCTCCACGAGGAGTTCGAGGCCTTTGCCCAGCGGGACCTGTCAGGCCTCGACGTGGTGTACCTGTTCGCCGACGCCATCTACGAGTCGCTGCGCCGGCAGGCGGGCTGCCGTGAGGGCATCCTGGTCACCTGGGCCATCTTGAGCGACGGCAGCAAGGTGCTGGTGCACCTGAGCCTGGGCAACAAGGAGCGCTACGAGGACTGGCTGGAGCACTTCCGGGATCTGGTGCGCCGGGGGCTGAAGACGCCGCTGACGGTGACGACGGACGGGGCGCCGGGGCTGATCCAGGCGGTGGAAGCCATGTGGCCGGAGGCGGAGCGCATCCGCTGCTGGGTGCACAAGATGCGGAACGTGCTGGACAAGGTGCCGGAGGAGGCGCGGCCCGTGCTCAAGCCCTACCTGGAGGCGATCCGGGACGCACCGGATATCGAGCAGGGCCGGCGGCTGGTGGCCGAGGTGGTGGAGCGGTTCGGGCGGGAGTATCCCTCGGCCATGCGGAGCCTGCAGGAGGACCTGGAAGCGAGCCTGGCGCACCTGCGGCTACCCGCCGCCCACCGCAAGCATGTCCGGACCACCAACCTGGTGGAGCGCAGCTTCGAGGAGGAGCGGCGGCGCGCCAAGGTGATCCCGCGGTTTCGGAGCGAGCGGGAGTGCCTGAAGCTAGTCTTCGCCGTGCTGTGGCGGGCGAGTGAGCGCTGGCGGCGGGTGCAGTTCAGCGAGCACGAACGAAAGCAGCTGGAGCGCTACATCGAGGAGCGGCAACGGCAAAGAGCGGCGCAGAAAGAGGTTTCACCCGCTGCCACCGTGGCATGACCCAGACCGCTTTTACAGACAGTTCGGGACTTGACCTCGGTCAGTTCTGTGCTAGCCTCATAGTGGTACGGCACTGACCGATCGGTCAAACCCTGCGGATTCCGGGGGTCGTTCTCATGCCGCCCGCCATCGAGACTCGCGCGCTGACCAAGTACTACGGCCGGGTACGGGGTGTGGAGGATCTCAACTTGGAGGTGGAAGAAGGCGAGATCTTCGGGTTCATCGGGCCCAACGGCGCGGGGAAGACGACCACCATTCGCACGTTGCTGGGCCTCCTGCGCCCCACATCGGGCCAGGTGGCCCTCTTCGGCCGTCCCGTTCCGCCGGGCGGCGGCAGCCTCCTGGCCGAAGTGGGTTACCTGCCCGGTGAGGTGGCCTACTACCCCGATATGACGGGCCGGGAACTGCTCCAGTACGCAGCCGGCTTTTACCCGAAGGTCGACCGGCGGTGGGTCGAGCAACTCATCGAGCGCCTTCAGTTTGACCCGTCCCGTCCCATCCGCAGCTATTCCTTCGGCAACCGCAAGAAACTGGGGATCATCCAGGCCCTCCTGCACCGGCCCCGCCTCGTGATCCTGGACGAGCCCAGCAGCGGCCTGGACCCGCTGGTCCGCGCCGAGCTCTTCGCGTTGCTCCGTGAACTCAACCGCGAGGGGATGACCATCTTCTTCTCGACCCACGTCCTCGAGGAAGTGGACCGCCTGTGCCACCGCGTGGCCATGATCCGTGACGGCCGCCTCATCCACGTGTCGCCCGTCGAGGACCTGCCGGGGCGCCATCTGCGCGTCGTGACCGTCCGCCTGGCGGGAGGCGGGCCTCCCCCCGACGCCGTCCTCGCCCGCTGGGGCCATCCCAGGCCCGAGGAAGTCCCGGGTAAGCCGGGTACCTACCGGATGGTCGTGCGGGCGCCCGTCAATGAGGTGACGAGGGTGCTGGCCCAACTGGACCTGGAGGAGTTGACCATCACGGATCCCAGCATCGAAGACGTCTTCCTGGCCATGTACCGCTCGGGTCAGGGAGGAGGGGCATCGTGAGGGGGTGCTTCCACGTATTCCGGACGGAACTGCGCCTTGCTCGCCGCGGCCTGTTCATCTGGGCGGGTGTGATGGTGGGGATGGTCGGGGTGTACCTGGGGTTGTTCCCGTACGTCCAGGATCCCGTCATGGTGGAGGCCCTGAAGGCCGTTCCCGAGGCACTCTTGAGGGCCCTTAGCTTTACTCCCTCCGCCATCGCCGACGTCAACAGCTACCACGGCATCTCCACCATGGGCTACGTGGTGCTCCTGGCCACGATCTACGGCCTGATGCAAGCGGGTGGCAGCGTGGCCCGCGAGCCGGATTTGGGAGCGGTGGAGTTCCTTTACACGCGACCGGTGACCCGCAGGGCGATCATGGCGGCCAAGGTGGCGGCCTTCGCCGTACTGGCGGTCGTCCTGTGGCTCTTCATCTTTGCCGCGAGCATGGCGGTCGGCCTCGCCGTCGCCAAGGACGACTTCGACCTCTCCCGGCAGGCGACGACGCACCTGGCCGGGTTTGTTGCAACCCTGGCCGCGGGCGGCGTGGCCTTCGCCATCGCCCCCTTCTTCCAGCGCACCCAAACCGCCACGTCCGTCGCCGTTGGCATCGGCCTCGGGTCCTTCGTCGTGCACGCCCTCGCCCAGTTGTCGGACCGGTTGAACTTTCTCCGCTATTTCACCCTGCAGTACTACACCGCCCTGGACCGGGCGGCGGCCGGGGACCCCTTCGTGCCGGGCATGCTGGTGCTCCTGGGCGTCTTCCTAGCCGGATCCGCCCTGGGTACCCTCCTCCTTCACCGGAAGGACTTCGCGTGACCGCGGGTGTCCGAAATGCCCGGTAGCGACCAGACCGCGACGAAAACCCGGCGCCAGCGCATCCTGGAAGCGGCACTGGAGGAATTCGCCGAGCAGGGTTATGTCGGGGCCTCCCTCAGTCGCATCGCAAAGCGCGCGGGTGTGGCCAAGGGCCTCGTCCTTTACCACTTCGGGAGCAAGGACGGGTTGTTCCGGGCGGTGGCCGACTACGCGATCCAGGCGGTGGAAGGTGCCCTTGATGAAGCTCGAAAGGACCTGCCCCGCGACCTGTTCGACCGCATGTCGAGGCTAGCCCTGATCAAGCTCCAGGTGTACCGGGAACGGCCTCAACTCTACCGTTTCCTCGTCCGCTGCCTGAGCGACCCGGCGGTGTCGGCGGAGTGGCGCCGTCGGCAGCAGCAGGCGGCCGATCGGGCCATGGAGGTCTTCTTCAAGGACGTCGACACGAGCCGCCTGCGGCCGGGGGTCTCCCTGGAGCAGGCACTGGCGCTGATCACCCTGCTCAATGAAGGACTCTTCCCCCGGCTCAGACTGCCTAAAGTTTCGGTAGGTGATGGTGAGGCAAAAACGAAGGAGGAGGGCTCTGAAAAACTCCTTTGCTTTTTCGGCAAGGACGGGCAGGACGCAAAGCGAAAAACCCCTTATGGAGACGATACCGAAACCGGGGCCGGTGCACCATGTTGGGACGGTTGGATCAGCAGCGGAACTTCTTCGATGAGATCCTCTTCAACCACATGCTGCCGGCGGACCATCCCCTCCTGGACATCGACCGGGCTGTCGATTTCTCGTTCGTGGAGGAAGAGACGGCCGATCTGTACAGCGCCGATCAAGGCCGGCCTTCGTATCCGCCGGAGCAGCTGGTGCGCATCCTCTTCCTGGCGGTGTGGGCCAACCTGTCGGACGTGCAGGTCTGCCAGCAGCTGCGCTACAACGTCCTCTATCGCTACTTCTGCCGCCTTGGCTGGGAGGACGCGATTCCCGACGACACGACGCTGGTGCGGTTTCGGCAGCGGTTGGGGGAGGAGCGGTGGCAGCGGCTGCTGCAGCGGCTAGTGGAGCAGGCGCGGGCGAAGGGATGCCTGAAAGGCCGCTGGTTGGTGATGGACTCCAGCCCGGTGGTGGCCCATGCGGCCGCCCGCACGCGGGTGCAGCTTTTGCGGGAGGGGCGGCAGCGGCTGCTGCAAGCCGTCCGGCAGGCGGCGCCGCCGGTGGCGAAGGAACTGGAGGCGCTGGCCGAGCCGGTGCCGGACGCGACCTATGAAGATCAGGATCAGCTGCTGCAGGCGGAACAGGAACGGACGGAAGCCTTGCTGGCGGCGATCACGTCGCGGCAAGCCGCGAAGGCACCGGCGGTGCGACGCGTACGGAAGCAAGTGGAGCGGGTGCTGAAGGACGAACGGGTGGCGAGCTACGCGGACCCGGAGGCGCGTTGGGGACACCAGCGCCGGGAGAAGCCTTTTTTCGGCTACAAGATGCATCTGGCGACGGATGAGACCGGCTTTGTGCTGGCGGCGACGGTGACGGCGGGGAACGCGAGCGACCTCGAAGGGGCGCCGGCGCTGGTGGAACAAGCGCGCGTCCAGGGGCTCCGGCCACGGCGGCTGGTGGCGGACAAGGCGTATGACGCCACGAGGTTGAGGGAGGATCTCGTTCGGCAAGGCATCCGTCCGTACATCCCCCAGCGGACGCAAAGGCAAAGGCTGCCCAAGCAAGGGTTCACGTACGACAAGCGCCGCCGGCAGTGGATCTGTCCCGAGGGCCACCGCTCCATCGGCCAGAGCCCGCACCAGCGCGGGGGGTGGCTGGTGTACTTTTCCGAGCGAGCCTGCCGCGGCTGCCCCCGGGCGGGGAGCTGTCTGAGCCGGAGCCAGACGCGGAAGGTGTTGTACTGGCATCCGGGCACGGAAGCGAACCGGCCGCGGGGGCTGAAACGGGCCTTGCGCGTCCGGAAGGTCGTCGAGCGCACCTTTGGGGAGGCCAAGCAGTGGCACGGCCTCGGGCGGAGCCGTTACCGGGGCCGGGAACGGACGGCGATTCAGGTGCTGCTGACCTGCCTGGTGCTCAACGCCAAGAAGATGGCCCGTCGATTCAAAGACGCGCCTGGACGCGGGAAGAGGACTCGGGCCGCGGAGCAGGCGGCCGCCTGAGAGGGCGGGTACCCGGAGGAAGCCGGGCAACCTTGCAGAGCCGCTCTCCCGTAGTGCCACGTATCCCATCCAATCGATGGCAACTCCCTTCGACCCCATGGGTTCAGCTTTCCGCCGCTTTTTCAGAGACCTCGCCCGCGCTCCGGTCTCGAGTCGCGATCGCAACTTTTCGGTCGCCATTAGGAGGACACGGGTACTCAATGGCGAACACTACCGAGCCTGTTTCACGAACCCAGGTATTTCCGCAGGACTGCAGCCCCGGGAGGTTAAGTGAAAGCATCGGTTGGAATTCGCCATTGCCTGAGGTGTTCCTATGGCCTACAACTTCCGCCCGGTGAACCGCGGCCAACTGTACCTGCTCCCACCGAGCCTTCGCGACGGGCTGCCTGAGGATCACCTGGCCTGGTTTCTGATCGACGCCGTCGAGCAGATGGACCTGCGGGCCTTTTACGAGAAGTACCGCGCCGACGGTTGGGGCGGAGAGAGTTACGACCCCACCATGATGGTGACGCTCCTGCTGTACGCCTACTGCGTCGGCGAACGGTCGAGCCGGCGGATCGAGCGGTTGTGCCTCGAGGACGTGGCCTTCCGGGTGATCACCGCCAACCAGAAGCCGGATCACGTGACCATCGCCCGCTTCCGCCAGCGCCATGCACGGGAGCTGGCCGCGCTGTTCACCCAGGTGCTGCGGCTGTGCCGTGAGGCGGGGCTGGGGAAGGTCGGCGTGGTGGCACTGGACGGGACGAAAGTCAAGGCCAACGCCTCGCTGGCGGCCAACCGAACCTACGATGCGATTCGCCAGGAAGTGGAGAAGATGCTCCGGGAGGCGGAGGCCACGGACCGGGAAGAAGATGAGCGGTACGGCCCCGGGCGTCGTGGGGACGAGTTGCCGGAGGAGCTGCGCCACCGTGCGAGCCGGCTGGAGCGGCTGAAGGCATGCAAGCGGCGGCTGGAGGACGAGGCGGCCCGGGAAGCCGCCCGGCAGCAGGCCCGCATCGAGGAGCGGAAGGCGCAGGAGCAGGCGACCGGCAAGAAGCGGCGGGGGCGCAAGCCGAAGGCGCCGGATCCCTCGGTGGATCCGGCGGCGAAGGCGAACGTCACGGACCCGGACAGCCGGATCATGAAGACCCGGCAGGGCTTTGTGCAAGGGTACAACGCCCAGGCGGTGGTGACCGAAGACCAGCTCATCGTGGCGGCGGCGGTGACGCAGGACGCCAACGACGTGGGCCAACTGCACCCGATGCTCCAACAAGCGCAAGCCAACCTCCAGGCAGCAGGTGTGGACAAACCCATCCGGGCCGTGGTGGCCGACGCGGGGTACTGGAGCGAGGCGAACGTGAAGCAGGCGCCGGCGGATGGGCCGGAACTGTTCCTGGCGACGAGCAAGGAGTGGAAGCAGCGCCAAGCCTGGAAGGATGCACCCCCTCCGCGAGGCCGGATCCCGAAGGGGCTGAGCCTGCGGGAGCGGATGGAACGCAAGCTGCGGACCCGGCGAGGGCAGGCGATCTACGCCAAGCGCAGCCAGACCGTGGAGCCCGTGTTCGGGCAGATCAAGACCGTGCGAGGGGCCGACCGGTTCCTCCGTCGGGGTCTGGCGGCGTGTGACAGCGAGTGGAAGCTGCTTTGCTTGACCCACAACTTGCTGAAGCTCTGGCGGAGGGTCAGGGAGCGATCCGCCACCTTGCCCTTTGAATGTACGGTGGCGGGCTTGGCGTAGAAGGGTCACGATCGGGCCGCCGGCCTACACAGTCCTGACCGTCAGCCCATGTGACATGAGCGAATCGACCCGGTACGTTCCCACTAGGTCCGATCTCTCAGGGTCGGTGCAACAGGCTCTTGGGTAACATTTTTAGCTGAATTGACGAGGTACCCTCAAAAGGTGTGTAAATGGCGAAGGCGGTGTACCCTCCTCTTGGTGAACAACGAGGGCTTGGAAGCCCGGAGGGAGGAGAGCCACCGCCATGCACCAGCGGACCACGTCGGGGAACCTGACGTCAAGCCCCACCTGGGAAGGACTGCACGAGTGGCTGCGGAACGCGATCCAGGCGCTGATCCAGGAGGCGCTGGAGGCCGAGGTGACCGAGCTTTTGGGCCGGGTCCGCTACCCGCGGCGTGCCGCCGTCGATGCACCGGCCGGGTACCGGAACGGGTACGGCAAGCCGCGGAAGCTGACCACCCCCATGGGCACCCTGACCCTGCGGCGTCCCCGGGTGCGGGGCCTCGAGGAGCGGTTCGAGAGCCGGATTCTGCCTCTTAAAGGTGCCCCGATCAGGATCTTGGGTTTCTTACGGGGACGGTATGCCATTGATTGACACACCTTGATGTACTACGGCACCCTGGTGTAGGTGGGGACCAAGGGGTTGGGACTGGCGAGGGCCCGTGTGTCCGGCCAGAGGAGGCGCTGTCGTTTTACATGAGGTGGCCCCTTGACACCAAGAGGCCGAGCTTCTCGAAGCGCCACGCCTTCCTAGGGTCAGTATGCACCGAGGGTCCCCCGCACCTCTGGGTGCATGCCGAACGAAAATCGGCCAGGAAGTATGCCAGGAAAGGCAGAGCGATCTTGAGTTATGGAAGCGGAAATTGCAAGGAAGCGAGAAATCTGCCCAACCTACCTACTCGCAGACGATCCGAGCGCCGAGGACGCTTTGGGCGGGGGTCACGAGTTAACAGCGCGGGCGTTGGTGGATCTCGTCCTGAACTCAAGTGGCGGAAAGGCGGTGGCCCTACTCGGGGGCTGGGGCAGCGGGAAGTCCACCGTGGTCAGGCTCTTCCAGCAGGCAGTAGAACGGAACTCGGATAAGCGGGTGCGGGTTTTTGTCTTCGACGCGTGGAGCCACGAGGGCGACCCGCTCCGGCGGTCGTTTCTCGAGCGGCTCGCAGCCTTCCTCGCGGAGACTGGCTGGCTTGAGGGAAAGGCCCTGGAGCAGATCAACAACCAAATGGACGAGCTGGCTTGCCGGAAGGAGAGCGTTTATTCTCAGACCTCTCCGGTCATGACCCGTGAGGGCTATTGGATCGGGCTCTTTCTCACCCTGGGGATCCCCCTGGGTACGGCCCTACTGAGCAGCCAGCCGATATACCAAGCCCCTCTCTGGTTTTCCGTCCTTGGCGTCGCGGCCCTTCTTTCACCGTTCTTCGTTGCCTTATACTTCATGATCCGTGGTCTCAGGGCTGAGGGGAGATTTGAGTTCCCAAGCCTGGTTGGTCAGAACCGTACCGAAACCAGGACTTCCACCCTTCGCACCCCCGAGCCTACCTCCGTGGAGTTCGAGGCAAGGTTCAAGGACATTCTGGACAGAGCCGTGACCGATGACCGACGCCTAGTCATCGTCGTGGATAACCTGGACCGCCTCCCCGCGGAACAGGCCCGTTCCGTCTGGGCCACGATGCGCACCTTCTTTGATGTTCGTGGGGCTGCCTGGAGCGAAAAGCTCTGGCTCATCGTGCCCTTCGACCCCTCGGCCATTTGCCACCTCTGGGGAAATGTGCAGAGCGACGGAGAAAATCTCACGGAGGTCTTTATATCCAAGTTCTTTCAGACCAGGCTTCATGTTCCCCCGCCGGTACTCTCGGACTGGAAATCCTTCCTCTTCAAGCTCCTCCGCGAGGCCTTTCCCCGACACCACCAGGAGGAGTTGTATGCGGTCTACAGGGTCTACAGGAACCTTGTCCTTAGGGGCGATGGCCAGCCGGCTCCCCGAGAGCTTAAGCAGTTCGTGAACCTGGTGGGAAGTCAGCACCGCATCTGGCAGGACGCGATTCCCCTGCCCATGCAGGCTCTGTATGTGGCTCTTAGGGAGGAGCTCGCCAAAAACCCACGCGTGGCCCTCTCCAAGAGGGAGGCGGAGGTTAAAAAGCTCTTCCCCGAAGAGGAGAAGTGGAAGGATTATCTGCTGGCCCAGCACTTTAACGTCGAGCTGGACAAGGCCCTCCAGGTTCTCTTCTTAGAGGAGATCCGGAAGGGCCTCGAAGCCCCGGGGAGCCCCGTCCTCAGGGAGACTGCCCGGCAGGTCCGGCCGGAGGCCTTGGGTACCTTGGTCCTCGAGGCCTTGGAGGAGGCGGGGGAGTGGGCAGAGAAGGCCCCCGAGCTTCTTGCTAAGGCGGCGCTTGCCATCAAGGAGGTAGGGGGCCTTCTGCCGGAGGAGGATCAGAGACAGGCCCTGGGCCTCCTCCGCTCAAGGGCCACCTCGGCCGGGGGGTGGAAGATGGGGGACGATGAGGTGGTCCAGGGTCTAATGGTGCTCGTTGCCTCGGCCCCGGGCGCGGAAGAGCGGTGCAGGCTTATCGGGGTCATCCTGCGAGGGGTGGAGGCTCCTTCCGGAAACGAGGTTATCAAGGATGCTGCCAAGGGCTTGGCGGATTTCCTAGACCGGGTCAAACGGGAACTCAACCTGGGTGTACCCGAAGATTTCCGGTTCCCGGTCCAGGAACCCGCCGACTGGATCCTCGCCCTCAGCGCCCTGGACTTCTGGAAGCTCGAGGACGAGGTTCAGAAGGCCTTTACACCCCGCAAGCCGCCGGAAGTGCTCGGCGAGCTCGTCGCGCGCGTTGGGCGAGGGGAGTTTAGGATGACCGAGGCGCTGGCTACCCGGGCCCTGTCCTACATCGATCAGGGGTGGAACTGGAAGGGTCTGGTCAACAGCCTCCGGGGCCGCCTGGCCACAGGCAACCGCTACACCGATGAGGAGGTCCGGGCTGCGATCTACGCCCTGCTCCAATTGGAGCCCATCAGCGAGGAGGCCAGGAATGCCCTGAACGACCTGGCCACCAGTTGGTTTCTTTTGCACCACCTGGCCCATGCGAATGACGGGAAGACCCTAGGGACTCTTCTCTTGCCCCTCCTGATCTATAATCCAACCGGCCAGCTGCAGTCCCTAGGAGGGGGAGCGAGCCAGGGAGCCCAGAGATACGCCGGCTTTCTCCGGAACCCCCAAGGGGTCGATCTCCGGGACATGGCCGAACTTTTGGCAGAGCTCTCGGGATGTAGGGAAACCAACTTCTCCGTTCAGAGCGTCATTGAGGCTATCAACAGGAATCCCCAAGCAAAAGAACTTGTGGCGACTCTCCTCGACCACCTCAAGGAGGCATACCCTGAGGCGTTCTCCCCGGAGATCCTTCTGGAATGTGGCAAGAGCCTTTTCGATCTCCTGGGGAAGGAGACCTTCGAAGCCATGTACCGGAGGCAGCAAGACGAAATAGTCAGAGCGGCCCAGTCAAGGGGGTTTGCCCTACATCTCCTCCCTGCTTACCGTAGGATCCTCTGGGCGGCCGGGGGCGGCCCGCCGGGAGCGTTTCTGCAATTCTTAGGCGAAGGCCTGAAGGGACTGCAAAAGAGTGACTGGTTACACCTGCTGAAAGAGGGTTGCGGCTCGGACGCGTTGGGCCTCCTCCGGGACCTTCGGGGGCAGGGTTTCCCGGTTGAACTGGACCACAGGCTCGCTGACGCCCTTGAGGAGGCTGCGACGGCCCTCCTCGACGATGAAGAGGCGTACGACCCGGCGACCATTCGGGCCTATCTAGATTTCCTAACCGGAGACGCGCGGAAAAACCTCTCAGCGCGGATGGCCCGGGGCCTCTCGAAGCTCCTCGGGGAGTACGGGGGCTGGGGCGCGGAGAAGTTCCTGGGAGCCGTGGGAGAGGTGGTCCTGGAGGGCGCTGAGGAAGTGGGTGTCGAGGACCTGAATGATCTGCTGCTGACCTGGCTTCCGAACGCCCTTACGCGGCTTTCCCAGACGGAGCTTGAGTGGTTCGCCGAGCTGCTCAAAAAGCGCCGAACCCTTGTTCCGGATCTGGATGAAGCGATCCGGGGAGAAGCCCTCAAGCGGGTGGAGGAGGTGCGAACGGCCGTCGAGGACGAGAGGATCCGGGGGGCGCTCGAGGGGATAGCCGGCTTTCTCCAGGGAGAAGAGGCGGGCCAGGAGGATTGATGCGAGCTCCTGGGTTGTCACTGACTTGGGTAAGCCGGTGACGAGGTTCCGGGAGTTCATCGGGTATCCGGAGAAGCCATCCGAGTGGAAGTACCCGTACAACCCGCGCGAGGAGTAGCCCGACCAGTACCCTCACGTCCCCGATGCGGTGCCGGTCTGAGTACCGACCGGTTGCTCCGGGCAGCACAACAACCTACCAGGGCAAGGGGGGAGATGATCGGCCCGAAGGAAAGGAGCCCGTAGCGCCAAATAAGTGTTTCACAAAATGAATATTTTGTTGAATGAAAGGCCCGGTCGAACCGTCCCCGAGCCCTTTGGCGGTGGAGGTCCTCGCGGGCCTGTCGCCGGGGCCCGGCGCGGCCCTTCCCCCCCGCCAAGCTGCCGCCGTCACCCCCTCGGTGCAACGGAACGTCCAGCAATCCGGTCGGACGTCAGGCTTTGCGACACCGGCGGGACGGGTTGCGAAGGCCGCGCGAGGATGCGGGCAAGGCAGCTTTCGGCGTCTTGTCTCCTCCCACCTGGCGATGGAAGCACCGCAAGGCCCGGTGCCTGCCTACCAGCCTCAGTCGTAAATCCGATACAAGAACCACTGCCGGGCCGGGATCCGGTAGTCGATCTCGTATACCCCGCCGTCCTGGGTTTGCACACGGTAGACGAATCGCTCTTCGGGCGGATCCTGTTCCCACCACGGCCCGATCTCGCGCCACTCCTCCAGCACCTCCGCAACGACACGGCGGATGCCCCGCCACACGAACGCCACCGGGCGGTTCCGACGGTCAGCCTCAACGCGAATCGGGCGGTCGATCAGGCTCATGACCTTGCCCCACGGAACACCGATACAGGCGTCCCGACATCGCTGTTCAGCAAGACCTCGATGCGGAAGAGGCGGTCCAGCATGCTCTGGGCGCTGCTGCGTCATGCACGGTTGATGAAAAGATCCAGTACCACTGCAGTAGCCAAAGCGAGCAGATAGCCACCAAGGTTCGGCACGAGCCGCCCGTCGGCTGCAAGGAGCAAGCCAATCCCCACCATGAATCCCGTCGCGGCGAAACGCGGCATTCGGGCGCGGCGCCTGCGCCGCACCCGGCGAGCCGATCCCCGCTTCGGCGCGGTTCGGCCCCTGCGAGCCCGGGCCGGCGCGGTTGCAGCCAACGGCCCCCCCTCCCCCATCGGCATCCGGCGTCGATCGCTCACGTAGCGGCGACTCGTTCCTCACCCGGTCTGCGTCGGCTTCCCGGCCTGCGGCCGCCGAGGCCGGGGTCTGGCTGCCTGCCCTTTCGGCCGGCCGAAATCGCCCTTCGGTGCTTGCGAGGCGACGCAGGCCCGCCGGCTACGCCCGAAACGGAAAGGTATTCGGGATCCCACGAAAGTGTTTTCTGTTCGCCGTGCAGACGGGGAGCCCCGTCGCCTCGGCCAGGGCCCGCAGGCGTGCGTCCCCGAACGAGTCGCAGGTTGGATCGGCGGCCCAGTAGTACAGTGCCTTGAGGACGGCCGGCTTGTTCTCGACCTGGACCGTTTCCAGGCCGATGAAGGTGCTCAGGTAGTCCGCCACGGCCTTGCGGTCCTGGCGGAAGACGTGGCGGTACAAGGCGTACGTAAGCTCGTGAATCGTGATGAGATCGAGGAAACCCTCGGCCCTGCCCTGCTGAAGATCCGCGAGGAGCGCCTTGCACGTCTCCGCGAGCGGATCCCGAAAGAACGGATGGATGAAGAGGTTCGCGTCAAGCCACCCGAGCTGCCTGCGCTCAGCGTTCACCGGCCGCGGCCGCCTCCCGCTCGGACCGATCCAGCACCGCAAACGGCAGGGCGTCCCGGGCGACATCCTCGGCGACCGTCTCCCAGAGATCGGCGGGCACGGGCCCGTCGACGCGCCACCGGTCGAAGTATTCATCGAGCGAACGGGTCGTTCGCACGACACGGAACCGCCCTTCGTCCGGCCCCGTGGCCTCGAACAGGAGCACGTCACCAGGCCGGATCCGTAGGGCTCCGCGAACCTCCGCGGGAATCGTGACTTGGCCTCGGGCCTGCACACGTCCGAGCCCCATGGCCATCCCTCCCCTCTCCCCCACCATCCTAGCATACACCCCCCGGTGCTGCATGGCATAATGGAGTATGGCGTACTCTCGGACGTTTGTATGCAAGTCGCGGAACGAAGTTGCCACCCAGGGGGATGGAGCGTGCGCAGCGAGCTGCCCGTACGGGCCGAGCAGTACCTCGAAACGAAGCGGGTCGAGCGGGGCCTGCAAACCGCAAGCCTCGTCGAGTACCGCCGCGACCTGGCCGACTTTTGCCGCTGGCTGGCCGGCCGGCTGCGGAAGGACCCCGAGGATCTGACCGACGCAGACCTGGCCGGCTTCGACCGGGACGGGGCCCGGCGGTGGCTCGCCCACCTGGCCGACCGGGAACTCGCGCCGTCGACCCGCGACCGGCGCTGGAGCACCATAAGCGGCTGGTTCCGGTGGATGGTGGCCGAAGGCGTCCTTGCCCGCGATCCCTTCGCCGGCCTGGAGCGGCCCGTGCGGGGCGAACGGCACAAGCGCCTGCCAGTCTACCTTTCCGAGGCGGAGGCCGAGCGGCTTTTGCGGGTCGTTCTCTCGGACGAGGGCCTCACGCCCCGGCAGAAGGCCCACCATGCTCGCTTGAAAGAGCGCGACCACGCCCTGGTGACGACGTTGCTGTATCAGGGCCTGCGGATCAGCGAGGCGGTGGGGCTTCGGTACGGCGACGTGGACTTTGAAGAGGAGACCCTGCGGGTCATCGGCAAGGGGGACAAAGAGCGCCTCCTCCCCCTTCACCGCCGGACGAAGGAGGCCCTGCTGCGCTACCTTGCGACCTGGCCGGGCCCGAAGAAGCCGAAGGCGCCGCAGGATCCGCTCTGGTGGACGCTGGCCGGCCGGCCTCTGACCAAGAATGCGGCCCAGGTGGCGGTGAAGCGCCACCTCACCCGGGCCGGGCTCTGGCGGGCGAGCGCCCACAAGCTGCGGCACACCTTCGGGACACGGCTCGCAGAGGCGGGGGTGGACCTGTTGGTCATCAAGGACCTGCTGGGCCACGCGACGGTGGCGACGACCCAGATCTACGCGCATGTGGCCCAGCGGCGGCTAAGGGAGGCCGTGGAAAAGATCCGGTGATATGGGTACCGTGCGGCGTCTTGCGTTTCGTAGGAAGAAGGGGCGATTATGCGGTGCTCAATGGGTCCTCGATATGAAGTGCGGCTACCTCCGCAACTGCGCGATAGTCCTTCACGTTGTGCGTAACGAGGACGGCTCCTTCGGTCAAGGCGGTCGCCGCGATAAGGGCATCAGGCAAGCGCAGTTTGCGTCCCCGTTGTGCGACGCGTCGGCGAAGTTCACCAGCCTTTTCCGCGATGACCTCGTCCACGTCAACGATGATGCCGTTAGCGAGAAAGTTGTTGATCCGGGTTCGGTCGTCTTCGGTAAGCCGGGGGTGGGACAGGAGTTCTGCCTTGGTTACGACAGAAAAAAGCAATGTGCTCTTCGCACACCGCTCCCAGAATGCGACCGCGTCGGGTAAACCCTGCATGATGTAAATGCTGATATCCGTGTCAAGCACATAGCTTACCATGCCGGCAGCTCCCGGTCTTCATCGTTCCGCGACGCAAGGATCGCCTGGGCGATTTCCGGCCGGTCCTTGAGGAGGCCCGCAATCGTCGCAAGAGCCCCCACGGGCCGCCGGCCCGGCCGCGGGACATGCGTCGCCTCCAGCAGGGCGGTGAGCGGAATCGCCCATCCGCCGCCGGGGCGTTTATAGGCTCCAGGCAACTTTCCGTCCGCACACCAGCGCCGCACCATTTGGGCGGAAACACCATAAATCCGGGCGACTTCCGCGGGGGTCAGCACGGGCCACTCTCCGCCGCGCTCGGGATGGGCCAGAATCCGAACGCCCGCCCCCTGCTGGGCCGCTTGCCTCAAGGTATCCACCAGCTCTTGAAGCATCGCCGCCTGTTCCCGGTTGGCGGCAACGAGTTCCGCGAGCCGCTCGACTTGGTCCCGGCTAAGGGTGACCATCCGAATCACCACCCCCACCTCCCCACGGTAGTCTAATTCCGAAACTTCCGCAATATGCGAAATTCTTGTTGGATGGCCCCGGAACCTCAGGACCAGACGGGATCCGGTAACCTGAAGGCATTGGAGGATTCGCTCTGACGGACGCTCACCGGCCAGGCCCCGACGAAGCACACCGTGTGAACGCAGCACGATGCGTTCGGAATGAACGCACACCAAATGGGGCACGCCGCCGCATGGGATGCGCCACATGCGCCGGCCATACAGGAATTGCCGCGGCCGCGTCGTATCCTAAAAAGAGGGAAACCGGCGGCGTGAACCTTGTTGGCACCGCCGTGTTGGCCCCGGCGGCGGGCCTGCCCGATAGAAGCCGTAGTCGCTGGGCGCCGCGAACGTTCCTGGCGCCCAGTGCGGAGCCGCCGCCGTGGAGGCGCGTTTCCTGCTGGAAGGAAGCCGGGCCCCTGCCCAGGCCCCGACAGCGGTCGGCGAAGCCCCGGCCCCACCGGCCCCGAGCTCCGGGAGTGCCGCAGGACCCGGACGTGAAGGAGGGCACCCATGCTGGGACTGTTCCTCGTCGCCATCGGCCTCGTCGCCGGGATCCGGCCAGGATGGTTAGCCAGCCTGACGAACCGGCCCGTACGAGAGGTGCGGCTGGTGGGCTTCGGCCTCGCCCTGCTGGGCCTGGTCAAGATGGGCTCGGGGGCCGGGTATCTGCTTTTCGGGGCGGGATTCGTGGCGGCGGCGCTGGGCCTGGTTGGCCTGGTCCGGCCCCTGCACCGCCTCCGGATCCCCTCGCGCAAGGTGGCCGCGGCGGTGCTCGGCGCGGCCCTCGCCCTGATGGTCACGGGGGCGGGCATCGCCGGACCCGGCACCCCACCCGAACCAGCACCCTCGGAGCAGACGACCGCTGAAGCCCCTTCGCCAGCCGATCCCTCACCCCAACCCGCGAAGGATCCGGCGGCGTCGGGCGCAGCCGTAGCGACGCCGACGGTCGACGCATCCGCGTCCGCACCGGCCACGCCGCCTGCCCCGCCACCGTCGGGCTCGGCCAAGGATGCGGGCCCGTCGTCCTCCGCGCCCTCCACCAAGCCTGCCGCTTCGAGCCAACTTTCGAAGGCGACCGAGCCGGGCCGGGCCGCGTTGCCAGCCGGCGTGACCGTTGCGGTCGTCACCCGCGTCGTCGACGGGGACACGATCGACGTCAAGTACCTTGAGGGCGCGAAGCTTCCGGCCACCCGCGTGCGGATGATCGGGGTCGATACGCCGGAGGTCTACGGCAAAAAGGAGCCCTACGGACCCGAGGCCTCGGCGTTCACGAAAAAGCAGCTCGCCGGCAAGAAGGTCTGGCTCGAGAAGGACGTGTCGGAGACGGACCGCTACGGCCGGGCGCTTCGGTACGTCTGGGTGAAACAGCCGCCCGCCGATCCATCGGAAAAGCAGGTTCGCGAGGGCATGTTCAATGCGATGCTGGTCCTGCAAGGCTATGCCCAGGTGAGCACCTACCCGCCCGACGTCAAGTATGCGGATCTCTTCGTGAAGTTCCAGCGCGAGGCCCGGGCCGGAAACCGGGGCCTGTGGGGTTTGAGCGCATCGTCCGGATCGGCGTCGGGCGGGACGAAGAGCGGTTCGGGGAGCTCGAAGCGCGCAAAGACGTCAAACGAGTCGGGCGGGGCGAGCCGTTCCGGCAAATGCGACCCCGCGTACCGTTACCTGAAACATCGTCATCTGTTTCAGGCAGCCGATCCTCACGGATCGACGGTGCCGGTCTTACCCGGCAATGAGCCGGTGCCGGCTTCCCGCTTCTTCCGGGACTGCCTGCTGGACAGCAGGTCTTACATCCCGTCCACGGGCGTTTAACGTCTCCGGGCCACTCCCGGCGACGCCGGCCACCAAGGCCGCGAGATTCCGGGCCGCGTTTTCGTCCCGGTCCAGCACGAGCCCACATTCCTCACAGCGGAAAACACGCTGCGAAAGCGGCAGCGACGGCTTGATCGCGCCGCACCGGGAACAACGTTTGCTGCTGGGATAGAATGGCGGCGCTTCGACCAGGACCGCCCCGTGCCAGGCACACTTATACCTGAGCTGGCGGCGGATCTCCGCCAGGGCCGCATCGGCCAGCGCCCGGGCGAGCCGGCGGTTCTTCCTCATGCCCACCACGTGCAGCTGTTCGACGACCACCACGCCATAGGTGGTCGCCAGATGGTGCGTCAGCTTGTGAAGGGCATCCTGGCGGATGTTCCGGGCCCGCGCATGAAGCCGGGCCAGCCGGCGGCGGGCCTTTTGCCACCCCCGGCTGCCCTTCTGGCGGCGAGCCAGGGCGCGGCTGGACCGGGCGATCTTTCGGAGCGCTTTTTCCAGGGGCCGCGGGTTCGGCCACACCTCGCCCGTCGAAAGGACTGCCAGGTGCCGCACCCCCGCGTCCACGCCCACCACCCGCCAGGGGAACCGGGGCCGGCCCGGCTGCCGCTCCACCTCGCAGGTGAAGCTGACGAACCACCGGCCGCCTTCCCGCGACACCGTGGCTGAGAGGATGCGAGCCGCCCCCGCTTCGATGCGCCGGAGCAGGGCCGTGGTCGGCTCGTGGGTCTTCACCCGCCCGATCCGGGGCAGGACAACGTGGCTTTGGTCGTCCACCCGGATCGCGCCGGTGGTGAACCGCACGGACTCACGACCCCGCCCCTTCTTCCGAAAGCGGGGAAAGCCAACCCGGCGGCCCTTGCGTTCACCCTTGCGGCTCTTCGACCAGTTCTGCAGCGCCCGGGCCAGCCCGTCAAGGCCCGAGGAATAGGCTTCCTTGGAGTTCTCCCGCCACCAGGGGGCGACGAGGTGCTTTTGCCGGTTCCACTCCCGCCGCAAGGCGGGCAGGGTCCAGGGCACCTCCACATCCTCGCCCCGGGCACGGGCTTCCAGGCGCTCTTTCACCAGGGCCAGGCCCCAGTTGAAGGCGAAGCGGCGGGCGCCCACATGGGAGGCCAGCACCCGTTCCTGGCGGGGTGTGGGGTCCAGGGCGAAGCGGTACGCTTGAAGAACCTTCATTCGGCATCGCCCCTACGGGCTGCCGCCAAGGCTCGCAGGGCCCGATTGCGCGCCCCCCTCCGGCCGTACAATCGAGCGCAGAAGGAGGTCAACACTTCAATCATGTCGCGCACAAGGTCATCCGTTGATTCGCTTGGATCCACGACCACGATCCGCCGTCCCTGTGCTGCGAGAGCGGCTTCCAGGTACTCCACCCCAAAGCGGGCCAACCGATCACGGTGTTCCACCACAATGGTGGCAACCGATGCGTCGGCCAGAAGTCGGCGAAACTTCGCCCGTTTCCCATTCAGCCCGGACCCGATTTCCGTGACTACCTGGTCCACATGAAATCCATGCTCCGTCGCCCATGCCGTGACCCGGGCCACTTGACGGTCGAGATCGCTCTTCTGGTCGTGAGAGGAAACGCGGGCGTACACCACCGTCTTCCCTTTCGCCGGAGCAGGCAGGTCCACGAGGATGGTCCCGGATGGGGTCTGCCGGGCAGGGACGGGCAGCCGACCCGCCTTCCACCAACGCCAGGCGGTGATGTAACTGATTCCTTCACGCTTGGCCCACTCGGAGAGCTTCATACCTGAAATATAGCACATATGTTTGCCTATGTCTGACTATGTTTCGGCAAGCTGTTCAGGTGACGTCCTAAACTGTCTGTAAACGCGAAGCGGTCTGGGCTACCATCGGTGGCGTCGGAAAACTCGCCCCAGCTGGGGCACACCGAGGAGGACCCAGACCTATGTCCAGGATACCACCCAGCCAGCAGTTGGCGGAGCTGGCCCGGCAGCTGGCCGCGCAGGCCCGGGAGGGTACTGAGGTCGAGGACCTGACCCATGCCCTCGTCCGCCTGGGCGCCCGCAAGCTCATCCAGGAGCTGCTGGAGGCAGAGGTCACGGAGCTTTTGGGGCGCGGACGCTACGAGCGGCGCGAGCCTGGCCAGGAAGGCGCCCGCAACGGCTACAAGCCGCGGACGCTGCGTTGCGCCGAGGGGCGGCTCGAGATCGACGTCCCCCAGGTGCGGGGCATGGAGGGACTGTGCCAGCCCACGCTGTGGAGGGCCCTCAAGCGGCGGACGGACGTGCTGGAGCGCCTGGTGGTGGAGATGTACGCCCGGGGCCTCTCTACCCGGGACATCGAGGATGCGCTGGCGGAGCTGGCGGGCAGCGAAGCGCCGCTTTTGAGCCGGTCCACCGTGAGCCGGATCACCGAGGCGCTCCACGAGGAGTTCGAGGCCTTTGCCCAGCGGGACCTGTCAGGCCTCGACGTGGTGTACCTGTTCGCCGACGCCATCGACGAGTCGCTGCGCCGGCAGGCGGGCTGCCGTGAGGGCATCCTGGTCACCTGGGCCATCTTGAGCGACGGCAGCAAGGTGCTGGTGCACCTGAGCCTGGGCAACAAGGAGCGCTACGAGGACTGGCTGGAGCACTTCCGGGATCTGGTGCGCCGGGGGCTGAAGACGCCGCTGACGGTGACGACGGACGGGGCGCCGGGGCTGATCCAGGCGGTGGAAGCCATGTGGCCGGAGGCGGAGCGCATCCGCTGCTGGGTGCACAAGATGCGGAACGTGCTGGACAAGGTGCCGGAGGAGGCGCGGCCCGTGCTCAAGCCCTACCTGGAGGCGATCCGGGACGCACCGGATATCGAGCAGGGCCGGCGGCTGGTGGCCGAGGTGGTGGAGCGGTTCGGGCGGGAGTATCCCTCGGCCATGCGGAGCCTGCAGGAGGACCTGGAAGCGAGCCTGGCGCACCTGCGGCTACCCGCCGCCCACCGCAAGCATGTCCGGACCACCAACCTGGTGGAGCGCAGCTTCGAGGAGGAGCGGCGGCGCGCCAAGGTGATCCCGCGGTTTCGGAGCGAGCGGGAGTGCCTGAAGCTAGTCTTCGCCGTGCTGTGGCGGGCGAGTGAGCGCTGGCGGCGGGTGCAGTTCAGCGAGCACGAACGAAAGCAGCTGGAGCGCTACATCGAGGAGCGGCAACGGCAAAGAGCGGCGCAGAAAGAGGTTTCACCCGCTGCCACCGTGGCATGACCCAGACCGCTTTTACAGACAGTTCGGGACTTGACCAGCTGTTCACGACCCCGACGTGTGCATCCCGCCTCCGCCGCCTGATCTGGACTGCAAAGACATCAAGTACCGAAACTTTCGCGTCCTGCCGCCCGATCCGCACCGGCTCGATGGCCGGGACGGTGACGGAATCGGCTGTGAGTCCTAAGCCAGAACGACCCGCGAAAGGGTGTGTCGATGGCGGGGGCGGTATGCCGACCGCGTGGTGAGCAAATCGGGCTTTCGAACCCGGAAAAAGGCACTCCCCTACCCCCGCGGTCCGCAAAGGAACCTGGCGTCAACGCCCTCCTCGAGAGGCACCGCGTTCAAGCTTCCGGGACCGGCAAGGTGCTGCAACGCCCGGACTTCCTGGCTGCATACGGGCCGGAGGATCCTTGCTGGCACGCGGTCGGCCGGTCGCTCGGGCAGTGATCGTCGTTGCGGAGGCAGCACGCTCGACGCGGTGCTGACCGTCCGAGGTTTGTTCGGTGGTCCGCTGCTCCTGGACGCAATCGCCTTCGCCATAGCCTTGGAGCCCGTACCGCGACCGTAGCGGGTGCCAATCTCAGGTGGCACGCCTCCTTTCCCTTGCCAGCGTCGCCAGCAGGCGCTCGTTCTCTTCCTCGCGTCGGGTCGCAAGCCGGATGTACTGGGGAAGTCCGAAGGACGCGCAGTCCCGTACGACGAGACCGTACCGGAGCAAGCGACGCCGCCAGGCAGCCCCATCACCGACATCGAGCAGGAAGAAGTGCGTCGCTGAGGGAAGGGGAGCGAGGCCCAGCGTTTCGAGCCCCCGGCGGAACTTATCACAGGCGTCCCACACCCTGGCGAGAGACCGCCCCACGTGCGCCTCATCCGTCAAGGCGGCCACGCCTGCCGCCTGGGCGACGGCGTTCACATGCCAGGGCGGCGCCACGCGATGCAAAACGGCTACCACCTGCGGGGGCGCGACGGCATAACCCAACCGTAGCCCCGCCAAGCCGTAGAGCTTCGTCAGGGACCGGATGACGAGGATATTGTCGAGATCCAACTCGATGGCGGAGCGGAGGCCGGCGAGACGGTAGGCGGCGAATTCGAAATACGACTCGTCCACCACGAAAAGGCAAGCTGGGTGCGCCCGGGCCCAGCGAGCGATCACGTCGGTCGGAACCAGCGTTCCCGTCGGGTTGTTGGGGGTGCATAGGAACACGACGGCGGGGCGGACCGTGTCGAGCACGGCCGCGACCCCGTCCGGGTCCACAGCGAACCCCGTTTCCGCCCGCGCCCGCCAGAACTGCACCCGGGCCCCCATCAGCCGGGCCACCCGTTCGTACTCGCCAAAGGTGGGCCCCACGATCATCACGGTGTCTCTGGAGCGGATGTACCCCAGAGCAACCAGCCAGAGCAGCTCGCTGGCCCCGTTGCCGGCGACGATGCGCTCGGGTCCCACCCCGAGGCGGGCAGACAGGGCGCGCCGCAGAGCCCGCGCCTCTCGGTCCGGGTAGCGATGCGCCGGCACCGAGGCCAGCGCCCGTGTCACAGCAGGCGACGGGCCATAAGGGTTGTCGTTGACACTAAAGTCGACGACCTCCTCTGGGTCGAGGCCCCAGGCTTCCAACTCGGCCGGATCGGCTGCGCCGTGCGTGACAAAAGGGACGTTGGCAATCGCCGACTTCGGTTGCGGCAGCACCGTCGTCCCTCCTATTCCCACCGTCCCACCGTGGGTCTCCGCCATGAATGGAAAGGGAAAGCGCCGCACCGGGCCTGCGGGGGAAGCATCACGCCCGCAACGCGATGACGGCGCACGCCAGGACGATGGCCATCGCCACGGTGCCGTAGAAGAGCCGGACGGCCCGCTCGATGTCGCTCGGTCCGGGCAGGGCCAGCCCCGCGCCCAACTTGTAGTGCCCGGCCTTCTCCAGTTCCACCCCCAGCGCACCGGCCATGGCGCTCATGGGATGACCGGCGTTGGGACTTGCCGTCTTGCCGGCGTCTTGCCGCCAGATGCTGAGAGCTCCCCGTGCATCCTCGCGGAGGCAGGCGGCCGCGAGTACCAGCAGGGCCGCGGTCAGCCGTGCGGGATCAGGTTGGCCGCGTCGTCGGCTCGGGCCGCCGCCTTGCCCAGCCACTCGCGGGACGGATCACGGTAGCCCAGCATGGCGTCCGCGGTGTTGAGGAACCGGTACGCCAGCGCCCGGGTAGGCCCGCGAGGACGTAGTAGAAGAGCGGCGCGACCACGCTGTCCGACGCGTTCTCGGCTACGGACTCGATCGTCGCTGCCGCCAGCCGGGGAGCATCCAGGCCGCGGGTGTCGCGGCTCACGAGGTGGTACCCCACCAGGCACCGGGCCTGGCACACATCGCCCGCGGCCAGGACCGCGTGCACCTGGCGGGCAATTTCCGCGAGCCGGCGTGCGGAGAACGTTGTCTTCAGCACCACTGCCGCGGCGACCCAGGCCAAGGCCCGAGGCATCGTGGCCAGGAGGCGCTCAGCCACCAGCCCGGCACCGGCTGCCGCCACGGCGCCCGCCACCACCACGGCGGCCCCGTACGCCAGCCGTCCGGGTGCCGAGGAAGGTGCGCGGCAGGATGCAGCCCCGATCCCCGTCCCCATCCAGGCGACGGGATGCCACCGGTTGGGGGGCTCCCCCCACAGCGCGTCGAGGAGCAGAGCCAGCAGGAGGGGGACCACCCGGTCGGTAGCCGTCATCGGCTTCACGCGCTCCCGGTTTCCAGCACGGATCGCAACGAGGCCATCTCCGTCATCACCCGCACCGCCGCCTCCACGAGGTGGAACGCGAGCACCGCGCCCGTCCCCTCGCCGAGACGGAGGCCGAGGTCGAGGCAGGGGCGGAGGCCCAGCCGTTCCAGGGCGACGCGGTGGGCCGGTTCGGCCGACAGGTGTCCGGCAATCAGATAGTGCCGGGTACCGGGTGCCAGGGCCTCGGCGACCAGGGCCGCGGCCCCCGCCACCACGCCGTCCAGGACCACCGGCAGCCGCAACGCGGCCGCACCCACGATCAGGCCGGCCAGGGCCGCGATTTCAAACCCGCCCACCTTGGCCAGTACGTCCAGGGCATCGGACGGGTCGGGGCCGTTCGTTTCCAAGGCCCGCCGCACGGCGTCCCGCTTCCGGGCCATTCCGGCCGCGTCGAGCCCCGTCCCCGGTCCGACGACCCGTTCCGGCGGGAGGCCGATCAAGGTGCTGACGACGGCGGCGCTCGCCGTGGTGTTGCCGATGCCGATCTCGCCCGTGGCCAGCAGCCCGAACCCCTCTGCGGCCAGATCCGCGGCGAGGCGGGCTCCGGCGGCCAGCGCCTGCCGGGCATCCTGGCGCGTCATGGCCGGTCCTCGCGTCATATTGGACGTTCCCGGGCGCACCCGGGCCCGTACGAAGCGGACCCCCGCGGGTAGGAAATCAAACCGGCCAGGCTCGCCATCGGCCCCGCCACCTGCCCTACCGGCGGCAGAAGCGCCGTCGACGCCCGGGATCGGGCCCCGCACCCCCACGTCGACGCACACCACCGTCGCGCCGGCCTGGCGAGCCAGGACGTTGATGGCGGCCCTGCCCTCCAGGATTGTGCGGACCATCAAGGCGGTGACCTTCTGCGGATAGGCGCTGACCCCATCCTCGACGACGCCGTGATCAGCCGCCATCACGACCACCGCCTTGCGACCCAGGGTTGGCGGGACCCGCCCCGTCACCGCGGCAAGGCGAGCTCCCAGGTTTTCCAGCTCAGCCAGGCTGCCCGGCGGCTTGGCCAGCTCATCGAGCCGTGCCCGCGCCCGGGCTCCGGCCTCCTCGTCCGGCGGTGGGACGGTTACCGGCCGGCCGTCGCGCAACAACCCGGCCACGGTGTGCCCGGTCTCGGTCTCCCCGGTTAGGGGCTCGTAGCTGCGAACCTTTCGCATAACGGTTCCCCCACTTCCGACCCGCCCCCGACTGTCTAAAGTTTCGGTAGGTGCTGGTGGGGGAAAAGCGAAGGAGAGACCTCACCAGGTTGTCCCAAACGGGACAGCCGATCCTTCTGGCCAAGGATGGAGGTGAGGCCTCTCCATGAAGGACGTGATTCGCCGCATCGGGGAGATCACCCTGCAGCTTGCTCGGGTTGTGGAAAAGGCCCTGTGGGAGGCTCCGGACTTTCGAGCGCTGGAGGTGGCCGTGGTCCGAGGGGCGCAGGAGGCCGCGCGGCAACTGTTGGTCACGGCTTTGGAGGCGCTGGACCGGCAGCTGATGGAGCAGCGGGACCGGCGGCAACTGAAGTGCGTCAATCAGCAACCGCGGAGCCTGATCACGTGGGTGGGTGAGATCCAGTGGGAACGACGGTATTACCAGGAGCGGCCGAGCGGCGCACGGCGGTTCTTGCTGGATGAAGTGCTCGGGCTGGCGCCGCGGCAGCGATACTCGCCGCTGGTGCAGGAGTTCGGGATTCAGCTGTGCACCCAAGTGCCGTTTGCGGCGGCAGCGGACTGGCTGGAGCGGGTGAGCTGCGGGCCGTGCGGCTGAGCGCCATGGCCTTGTGGGCGGATGTGCAGGCGGCCGGGGCCCGAGCGGACGAAGCGGCGAAGGCGCAGCGGGAGGCGGTGTTTGAGCGGGGCGAGATCCCGCCCGGGAGCCGGCCGGCGGCCGCCGTCGACTTGGAGTTTGACGAGCTGTTGGTGCGGGGCCGGCGGCGCGGGCCGGATGGGCAGAAAGAGCGGATTGCGCTGATGCATGCGCTGGCGTATGAGGGCAAGGCGACGGACGCGCGGGGGCGGACGGTGCTGAAGAACCGGCGGGTGCACGTGGCCGTGGGCGAAGGGACGGCGTCCATCGAGGAGGCGCTGGCGGCCTTTGCGGCGGAGTGGGACTGGGCCCGGGTGGAACAGTGCACGGTGGGTGGGGACGGGGCGCCGTGGATCCGCAAGGCCCTTGAGTACCTCCCACAGGCTTCGTATCGCCTCGATCCGTTCCACCTGAAACGGCCATGCGGCGGGGACTGCAGCACGACGCGGAAGCCCACCGGCAGCTGGCGGCGGCCCTGGCCGAGGGGAAGCCGTGGCGCGAGGTGGAGACGATCCTGGATGCGGCTCGCCGGCGGGCGCGGGGTGAAGCGCGCGACCGCGTCCAAGAACTGAAGCAGTACTTGAAGAACCACTGGGACGGCATCGTGGCCGACGCGAACGCGCGGCGGCTCGGTGCGATCGAGGCGGAGAACTACCACGTGCTGGCCCGGCGAATGAAGCGGCGCGGGGCCGCGTGGAGCGAGCGAGGGGCTCGGCACCTGGCCCGGCTGTTGGCGGCTCGAGCGAACGGGGAGCTCGATCGCTACGCGCGTCCGGTCTGGCAGCGCCGCCAGGCGCCACCGGTGGCCCCGACCCCGCAAGGCCGGCTGTTCGGGCAGCGCCTGAGCCGGAGCGACGTGGAGGATGTCGCCCAGTGGCTGCGGGTGCGGATCCCGGCGCTCTACGGACCCCATGCGGACCGCGAGTGGGTGAAGGCGCTGCGGCATCTGGCCGGCCTTTCTGTGGCGTGACCGGAACATGGGTCGGGGGATCCACCTACCGAAGCTTGATGCAGTCCCCGCCCCCTCTTCGGCTTGCGGACGGAACATACGTTTGGTATCCTGGGAAAAGGAGGATGATCGGGCCGATGCAGGCGACCTTCCAGACGAAGATTCAAGACCGGTCGGTTTACCCGGCCCTGGACGCCCTCGCCGCCCTGTACGGTCGCCTGCTGCGCCGGTTGTTCGTCGATCTCTACGTGCGGAAGCGTCCCCTTGTCGAGTGCAAGCGGGAATCCATTGCTCGCTACGGCATCACAGCCCGCTACTTCAACGCGCTGGCCACCGAACTCAAGGCCAAGGTGAAGGCGGCGGAGGAAGCCCATCGGCACCATCTGGCGCACCTGCGCGGGCAGATCCAATCCACCGAACGAGCCATCGCCAAGCTCCACAAGCAGGAGAAAGCCTTGGCCTCGGGCAAGGGGCGCTGGGCGACCCTTTCGCCCGAAGAGCGGGCGGCGCGTCGGCGTCGGGTCCGGTTTCGGCTGCACCAGAAGAAGCGGCGGCTGGCGATGCTGCGCGCCCGCCTGGAAGCGGCGGAAGCGCGGACGGGATCGCCGCCGATTTGCTTTGGCTCGCGGCGCTTGTTCCATCGGCAGTTCCACCTGGAGGCGAATGGGTTCGCTTCCCACGACGCATGGCGCAAGGCATGGCGCGATGCCCGCAGCCAAAGCTTCTTCTGCCTCGGCTCCAAAGACGAGAGGAGCGGCAACCAGACGTGTTCGCTCTTGGGCGACCGCTTGCGCCTTCGGGTGCCCAACGCCCTGGCCGGCCGCTTTGGCCGGCATGTTTGGCTGCACGGCGTCCGTTTCCCCTATGGACAGGATGTCATCCTGGCGGCCCTCGCGTCCGGGCAAGCGATTTCCTACCGCTTTGTCCGGAAGAACAGCGCCTGGTATGTCTTCGCCACCACCGAACGGCCCGCGGCCCCGATCACGACATCGCGAAGGGCGGGCGCCCTTGGTGCCGATCTGAACCCCGACCGGCTGGCCGTGGCGGAGGTCGACCGCTTCGGCAACCCGGTGGCGGCGCGCGACATCCGACTTCCGCTCCAAGGCAAGCGCCGGGAGCAAGTGAAGGCCATCCTGGGCGATGCGGTGGCGGACCTGGTGGCATGGGCCAAGGGCGCCGGCAAGCCCATCGTGGTGGAGCACCTGGACTTCCGGGAGAGAAGACCCGTCTTCGAGAAGACGACAAGCGATACGCCCGCAAGTTGTCCGCTTTTGCTTACGGCAAATTTTACGCCCTGCTCATGGCCCGGGCCGCCCGGGAAGGCGTGGAGGTGCTCCGCGTCAACCCGGCCTTCACCAGCGTGATCGGCAAAGTCAAGTTCATGGCCCGGTACGGGCTGTCGCCCCACGCGGCCGCGGCGGTGGCGATTGCCCGCCGGGGCCTGGGCTTTGGCGAGCGCTTGCGCTCCGGAACCGCCCGCCCTCTACCCGCGAGGGAATCGAGGGCGGCACGTCTGGAGCGATTGGCGGCGCATCGCCCCGTCGGTGCGCGGCAAGCGGGCGCACCGGCTCTATGAGCGGTCCTCCGAGGACGCCCCAGGTCGGGGGGAACCCCGATCCACCCGGGCACCGGCGGCCTCAAGGCCGCACGGCCCCGGGTGCGATGGTCTGGCTTGGGGTCCGGGGTGCGATCCCCCGGCGCGAATCGTCGGGAGCACTGTTCGCCCGGCGTCATAGGTGGATGCAATAAACGCCTATGTTTTGAGGAACGGTGTTTCACCGGTTCCATCCGTGTGACCCGGTCGGCCCGCTCGATTACCTTGGACGGCCGTGGAGTTCACCACCGCGTCACCCCCATGTGGATCTCGTACCCTTCCAACTCCGCACCGGCGCATTGGTCCCAGAAGCCGGACCCGCCGGGGGCCACATGCACTGACCGGCGGCGCGTGGTCTTGACGGGTTGCAGCTCCGCCCCTACCGGTAGGTAAGCGAGCCCCCTCACCTCGCCAATGCTTGCCTCGGCCCCGCGGGGATCGCGGACGCGCAGACCCAGCATCTGGTACCCGGCGCACATGCCCATCAGCGACGCCTCCCCACCACCGCCCGGGCGATGGCCCGGTCCAAGCCGTTGCGAAACAGCCATACCAGGTCTTCCACGGTGCTTTTGGTTTCCGGCAGGATCACGGCATTGGACTGCCCGCTCGTCCGGCGACGCGACGTAGCGGACACGCACCCCCGGCTGGGCGGGGCAGGCGCACCACGGCAAGGTCCAGGACCGCCGGTTCCCCCACCTCCCCGCGCCCGCCCCCGCTTCCCAGATTGCCTGCCCTCGCGCTGTCTTGCCGGGCATCCTCCAGGGCGAGGGAATCCTCCTCGTCCATCGCCAGCTCCCGATACGGTATAACGTCGACGACGGGCCGGCCCGTCCCCCTCCCCAGCCACTCAATTCCCGGAGCAACGCCGGGTCGCCGCGAAAGTTTTGATGTTGAACCCGGTCACCCGCCGCCGTTGGGAGGGGGTAGCAGGTGACGTCCTAAACTGTCT
>NZ_CP037897.1 GCF_004634385.1 Thermaerobacter sp. FW80
ACGGGGAGGGGCCGGCCCTATGGCGGTGGCGACGAAGCGGAGCAAAGCGGTGGCGGTCAAGCGGGTTCCCTGGGAGCGCCTTCCCGGGGAACCCGCGAAGGCCTACGCCTACTTCCGCATCTACAAGGAAATGCCCCCGTCCAGGCGGTGCCTGCGGCGGGTGGCGGAAAAGGTGCTCGAAAGCTCCACCCGCCCGGTGAAGCTAAACTCCGCGCTGACCACGTTGAAGCGTTATTCCACCCGCTGGCGGTGGCAAGAGCGGGTGGCCGCCTGGGATGAATACTGCTACGTCCTGGGCCTGCTGGCCGCGGACCTGCTGGACCGGCGGGTGGTCGCCCCGCGGGCCTGGGGAGCCGTAAAGGCCGTGGACCGTTGGCTGCGGGAGGAGTACCTGGCCCGGGACATCACCGAGCGCGAGAAGGTGGGGTGACGAGCCTTGCCCTACAAGGACCCGGAAGTGCGCCGAGCCTACCACCGGGAATACAAGCGGCTTAAGCGGGCGGGCCTCAGTCAAACCCCGGGTCAAACCCCGGTTCCGGCGCCCTTCCGCGTCCAAGTGGCGCAACGAATCCTGGACATCCTCATGGAGCAAATGGAGGCCGTGCGGAATGACCCGGAGGCGGGGACGCTGGAGAAGGCCCGCTGCATTTCCTACGTGGCCGGGGCGGCCCTGAAGGCGGTCGAAGTGGCGGACCTGAGTGCCCGCATCGAGGCCCTGGAGGAAGCCTTGCAGCAGCAGAAGGGGTCGGTGGCCGTATGAACCTGCGGAGCCGCGTTGAGCGCCTGGAGAAGAAGACCCGGGGCCTAGTCATGACGCTTGCCACCGAGGACGGGGCCACCGTTCGTTGCACGTGGCGGGACGTGGCGGGCGCCTATTGCGAGTCCATCCAGGCGGCGCGGGAGGGGCGGATGCCTTCGCATCCCTTCCTGCCGACGCTCCTCCGCGCCATGCCCGGGCAGGACCCGTTTGTGGACCTGGCCCGGGGGGTGGCCCGCCAGATGATCGAGTACGTGGAGGCCCTGGGCGACGAAGCCGAGGAGGCCGAGGAGTCATAATTCCCGGCCGCCCGTGCATACGCTGGAGAAGCGTTCACGAGCTCCAGCGTTGGCCCGCCGTATGCCCGGCGGGCCTTTTACTTCACCAGAGGCCCGCCGAAGAACGGGACATGCAGGCTGCGGGCCGCCTGCTGGAGCGCCCGTTCGCCCCGCCGGTCATAGCGCCGCGTGGTTTCAACGCTGGCGTGGCCGACGTGGTTCGCCACCGTCACCGCGTCCACGCCCGCGTCCAGCATGTCGCTAACGCAGGAGCGCCGGAGATCATGCGGGGATACGTGGGCGACGCCCGCCGCGGCCGCCCGCCGCTGGAGCACGAGGCGAACCGTCTGCGGGGTCATGCCCGTAGTGCTCAGGCGGCCGCCCTTGTAGGCCCGCACGAATAGCGGCCCGTCCCAGTCGCCCCGGATGGAGAGATAGGCTTCGAGCGCCTGGGCGGCGCCGTTGTCCAGGAAGATCATGCGATGCTTGTTGCGCTTGCCCCGGACCCGGAGGCGGAAGGTGCCTTCGCCCACCCGCTCCACGTCCTCCCGGCGCAGGGCGGCGAGCTCCGCCCGCCGGAGGCCGCCTGCGTAAGCCACCGCGATAATGGCCGCGTCCCGGATGCCTACCGCGGTCCCGTCCGCGCAGGCCGCCATAAGGGCGGCGAGTTCGCCCGGGGTGACGCTGCGGCCCGCCGGGAGCCGCTTCCCCTCTACGTTGGGAACGTCCGCGGCCCGCCTGTAGTCCTCCGCGCTAATCATCCCCATGCGCCAGGCCTCCCGGAGGACGCCCCGCAGGGCGGACAAGCGCTTATTGATGGTGGCGGGCGCAAGACCTTCCTCCAGCCAGGACGCCCGGAGCGCCTGCAAGTGTTGGTAGCGGAGCCGCGCCCACGGCATGGTTTCGACCGTGTACCCGGCCCGCTCCGCAACGAGCCGCAGGACCTGTTCCATCGCGGGGCGGCTCCCGGGCGACAGGCTGGCGAGATAAACCTTGGCCGGGTTCGTTCCGGCCGCCCGGGCGACGGGGGCGGAGGCCTCATTCGGGACCGGGAGCAAGGCTTCGGACATGGCGGGTTCACCCTCCAGGATAGGTTCCGAGAACTCTAATTCTAGTTAGTAATCTACCCTTCCCGGAGGCCCCCGACAAGCCCCTACCACCGCAACGTCCGCAACAAAACCGCGGCCCGGAGGAGGCCCGGGGTGGGCCGGCGAACCGCCCGCCCGGAGGGGGTGCCCCACCGTGGAAAGGCAGTTGCTGACCATCGCGGATATAGCCCGCCACCTGGACCTGCCGGAATCGACCGTGCGCTACTACCGCGACAGGTTTGCTGAGTTTATCCCGTCCGTTGGCGAAGGCCGCGGCCGTCGCTACCCGCCCGAGGCCCTGGACGTGTTCCGAACCATTGCGGACGCCATGCGGAGCGGGGCGCCGAAGGACGAAGTGGAGGCGGCCCTGCGTGCCCGGTTCGCCCTGACGGTGGGGCCGGACAGCAGCAGCCACCGCAGCAACGCAGCAGCCGCGGTCCTGCGGGGCCTGCTGGCCGACGTGGTGGAGGAGGCCGTGGAGCGGCGGACGGAGGCCCTGCGGGACGAGCTCCGGCGGCTCCGGGAGGAGCTGGCCGCCGCCCGTGAGGCCTTGGCTCGTCAGGCCGAGCAAGAGGAGGCCCGCGAGGACCGCCTTGTGGCCCGGATGCGGGAGCTTCTGGAGGAGCGGCGGCGCCGCCGCCGGTGGTGGCCCTGGGGGTGACCACCCGGGCGCCGTGAACGATGTGAACGATGTGAACCTTTGTCCAATATAAGCAGAGAGCGCCTATATATAGCGCCGGGTTATATCGGAAAAAGGTTCACAAGGTTCACAAGGTTCACACGGCCGCCGCAGCCGCGGCCGCGGCGGGTGGCGGCCGTCCTCAAGGGCGCCTGTTAGGTGCGGTTTCGAGGAGGAAACTGGGAAGGTTCGGGAATTTCAGCAGGAGCGCGGGGACTCGTGGCTTAGTGTTCCCAATGTAGGCACCGCATGGTAACATCGTAAACGAAAGCGCCGCCCCGTGGTTGGCGGCCCGGGCGGCGCAACGGTCCAGCAGTATGGAGCTTTTTGTGCTCCCGGTGACCGCGCCACGACCGGCGCGGGCCACCGCGTACCCTGCCCTTTATATATAGCGATTTGCCTGCGCCAGGCACAAGAGGGGGTGACGGAAAATGCAGGCGACCGCGGCAAGGCGAGCCCGGGAAAACCCGATACGGGCCATCCGGCGAGCCCTGGGGATGAGCCGCCGCGACTTCGGGCGCCTGGTTCGCGTAGACCCGAGCTACCTGCTGGATTTGGAGGGTGGCCGTTTCGAGCGGTTCCCGGAATGGTTCGGGGAGCGCCTGCGGCCCCTGGGAATCGACCCAACGCCGGTGGCCCGGGAGTATGAGGAGTGGCGCCGTGAGATGCAAGCCATGTTCCGCGGCGAGTGAGGGGGTGACGTGATGGAGGACCGGAGGAATGAGAAAGCCGCCACCAACTGCGCGGGCGATTTAACGGGTGGCGGCGCCGCAGGAAGTGAGCCCTTCCTGCTGCCAGTTTATCACGAAAACGGCCGCGTGGACCCGGAAGATGGTGGCGGCCGCGGCGGATTGAGCCGGAGCGGGAAGGCCGCTCTGTTCTACGCCGAGCGCCTGGGGTGGGCGGTGTTCCCGGTTCACTCCATCCGGGGCGGCCGGTGTACCTGCGGGAACCCGTCCTGCGACAGCCCCGGAAAGCATCCGGTGGCCCGCCTAGCCCCGCATGGGGTGAAGGACGCCACCAAGGACCCGGACATCATCCGGCGGTGGTGGACCCGGGCGCCCTGGGCCAACGTGGCGGTGGCGACCGGCGCCGCGAGCGGGTTTATCGTGCTGGACGTGGACGGGGAGGCCGGGGAGGACAGCCTGGAGGCCCTGGTGGCCGAGCATGGCCCGCTCCCGGATACCGTCGAAGGCCTCACGGGCGGCGGTGGCCGTCACCTGCTGTTCCGCCACCCTGGGCGCCCCGTGGGCAACAAGGTGGGCCTGGCGCCGGGCCTGGACGTGCGGGGTGACGGCGGTTACATCGTGGTCCCGCCTTCGGTTCACGCGAGCGGGCGCCGCTATGAGTGGGAAGTATCGAGCCGCCCGGACGAGCACGAACCGGCCGAAGCCCCGGGGTGGCTGCTGGACCTGCTGACGAAGGCCGCGGCCCCGGCCGGGGAGCCCGGACGCCCCGATTGGCGCCGCCGTCTGGCAGAGCGGGTGAAGGAAGGCGAGCGGAACGACACGCTGGCCCGGGCCGTAGGCGGGTGGCTGCGGGCCGGAATGGACCCGAAAACCGTCCTGGACGCCGCCCTGGCGCTGAACAAGGCCCGTTTTGACCCGCCGCTCCCGGAGGACGAAGTGCTGAAGGTGGTCGAGTCCATCACCCGCCGGGAGGCGGCCCGCCGAGAGGCCGCGCACCGCGAGGCGGCCGAGGAGGAGCCCGCGGTGACGGTGGCGCCGGATTCCGAGCACCTAACGGACCTGGGCAACGCCCGGCGCCTTGTAGCCCGTCACGGCCGGGACCTGCGCTATTGCCACCCGTGGGGCCGGTGGCTGGTGTGGGATGGCCGCCGCTGGCGGGTGGACGACGTGGCCGAAGTGGAGCGGCGGGCGAAGGACACCGTGCGGGCCATGTACGCCGAGGCGGCCGGGGTGGACGACCCTGAGCGCCGCAAGGCCCTGGCGAAGCACGCCATGAAAAGCGAGTCCGCCGCCCGGATTCGGGCCATGTTGGAGCTCGCGGCTTCGGAGCCCGGGGTGCCCGTCCTGCCCGATGACCTGGACGGGGACCCGTGGCTGCTGAACGTGGAGAACGGGACCTTGGACCTGCGGACGGGCGAGCTCCGGCCCCACCGGCGGGAGGACTACCTGACGAAGCTTGCGCCCGTGAAGTATGACCCGGACGCCCGGGCGCCGCGGTGGGAGGCCTTCCTGCGCCGCGTCCTGGCGGACGATGCGGACCTGATCCAGTGGGTTCAGAAGGCCGTGGGCTACACCCTGACGGGCGACGTTTCCGAGCACGTGACCTTTATCGCCTGGGGGCCTGGAGCAAACGGCAAAACCGTGTTCTTCCGCACTCTGCTGGCCCTGTTCGGCCCCTACGGCAAGACCGTGGCCCCGGACCTGCTGATGATGCGGCGGCGGGATTCGCACCCGACGGTCCTTGCGGACCTGTTCGGTGCCCGTTTGGCGGTGGCTTCCGAGACAGAGGAGGACGGGCGCCTGAATGAGCCGCTTTTGAAGGCTATCACCGGCGGGGACCGGGTGAAGGCCCGCCATATGCGCCAGGACTACTTCGAGTTCGAGCCGACGCACAAGGTTTGGCTTGCCACGAACCACAAGCCCGTTATTCACGGGACGGATTACGGTGTCTGGCGTCGCATTCGCCTGATTCCCTTCACGGTGACGATTCCCGAGGACGAGCGGGACCCGCACCTGGCGGACAAGCTCCGGGAGGAGCTGCCCGGGATCCTGCGGTGGGCGGTGGAGGGGTGCCTGCTGTGGCAACGGGAAGGCCTTAAGGCCCCGGAGGCCGTGCGGCGGGCGACAGAGGCCTACCGCGAGGAAATGGACGTGCTTGCCCAATTCATCGCGGATGCCTGCGTCCTCCGGCCGGACGCCGTGGTGGCTGCGAAGGACCTGTATTCCGCCTATTTGGCGTGGTGTGAGGTTTACGGCGAGAGGCCCATGAGTCAACGGGCCTTTGGCCTGCGGATGGCGGAGCGGGGATTCGAAAAGACCCGCACTCGTACCGGGTTCGTTTACTACGGAATCGACGTGCCCTGGCACTACCGCGGGGCCGCCACCGAGGCCGCGGCCGCCAGGGAGCCCGGCCGCGGTGGTGGTGCTCCGTGAGGCGGGAGCTCTCGCATTACTGGTGCCCGTCCTGTAAGCGGCCGGTGGTAAAGGCGATTGCGAAAGCCGCCGTCTGGTGCCCCTGCGGGCGGCGGGCGGTGGAAATCCCGGCGAGCGGAAAGCGCCCCGCTCCCGGGGCCAGGGGCGACAGCTAGCCCTATTCAGCGAAAGGGGTGGCCGGACATGAAGCGCCTTCTGAACCGGAGGAAGATGGTCGAGCTTCGCAAGCGGCTGAAGGCGGCCGCCATGCAGGCAGTGGCCGTTATGGAGCAGGGGATGGCGCAAGCCGCAAGGGTCCGCAATGACAAGGAATTGGCCCGCGTCTATACGCCGGAGGCCCTGGAGGAGCTGGCGCAGCAGCGAATCGCAGCAGCCCGCAGGGAAGCGGAGCGAATCCTGACCCGGGCCTCCCTGGACGGGGAGCCCTACCCGGTTCGGGACCTGGCCCGGTTCGCCCACGAGGCGGCCGAGAAGGCCGTAGCAGAGAGGGATTGGCTGAATGACTACCGCTATGAGCGGGTGGTTTCCCAGCTTGCGCCGGTGGTGACGGGCCAGCCCCTTATGAAGCTGTTCGAGCTCTACCGGCGGCGGGCCGGGGACCCGGAGGCGAAGGCCTACCTGGAGGAAGTCATCCAGGCCCGTATCGACGTGGAGGGTGGCAACCGCGATACGCAGGAGCTTTTCGAGGCCCTGAAGGTGGAAGCCAACAAGCTGGCGGCCGAGCCCGAGCGGGAGGCCCGCGAAGTCCTGGAGCTTGCCCGGCGGCGGGCGGAATACGCCGAGTTCATTGGTCACTTCCTGGACGCTGCCGAGCGGGCCGCTCAGAATGGCGCCCGGGCGATTAACGAGGACGGAGCGACGCACCATTACGCCCTGCTCCTCACTCACTGGTTCGACCGGGAGGAGCAGGGCGAACAGCCCGAAAGCGAGCCCGCGGCCGAGCCGGAGGCCGTGGCCGAGTAACGGGGAGGGGCCGGCCCTATGGCGGTGGCGACGAAGCGGAGCAAAGCGGTGGCGGTCAAGCGGGTTCCCTGGGAGCGCCTTCCCGGGGAACCCGCGAAGGCCTACGCCTACTTCCGCATCTACAAGGAAATGCCCCCGTCCAGGCGGTGCCTGCGGCGGGTGGCGGAAAAGGTGCTCGAAAGCTCCACCCGCCCGGTGAAGCTAAACTCCGCGCTGACCACGTTGAAGCGTTATTCCACCCGCTGGCGGTGGCAAGAGCGGGTGGCCGCCTGGGATGAATACTGCTACGTCCTGGGCCTGCTGGCCGCGGACCTGCTGGACCGGCGGGTGGTCGCCCCGCGGGCCTGGGGAGCCGTAAAGGCCGTGGACCGTTGGCTGCGGGAGGAGTACCTGGCCCGGGACATCACCGAGCGCGAGAAGGTGGGGTGACGAGCCTTGCCCTACAAGGACCCGGAAGTGCGCCGAGCCTACCACCGGGAATACAAGCGGCTTAAGCGGGCGGGCCTCAGTCAAACCCCGGGTCAAACCCCGGTTCCGGCGCCCTTCCGCGTCCAAGTGGCGCAACGAATCCTGGACATCCTCATGGAGCAAATGGAGGCCGTGCGGAATGACCCGGAGGCGGGGACGCTGGAGAAGGCCCGCTGCATTTCCTACGTGGCCGGGGCGGCCCTGAAGGCGGTCGAAGTGGCGGACCTGAGTGCCCGCATCGAGGCCCTGGAGGAAGCCTTGCAGCAGCAGAAGGGGTCGGTGGCCGTATGAACCTGCGGAGCCGCGTTGAGCGCCTGGAGAAGAAGACCCGGGGCCTAGTCATGACGCTTGCCACCGAGGACGGGGCCACCGTTCGTTGCACGTGGCGGGACGTGGCGGGCGCCTATTGCGAGTCCATCCAGGCGGCGCGGGAGGGGCGGATGCCTTCGCATCCCTTCCTGCCGACGCTCCTCCGCGCCATGCCCGGGCAGGACCCGTTTGTGGACCTGGCCCGGGGGGTGGCCCGCCAGATGATCGAGTACGTGGAGGCCCTGGGCGACGAAGCCGAGGAGGCCGAGGAGTCATAATTCCCGGCCGCCCGTGCATACGCTGGAGAAGCGTTCACGAGCTCCAGCGTTGGCCCGCCGTATGCCCGGCGGGCCTTTTACTTCACCAGAGGCCCGCCGAAGAACGGGACATGCAGGCTGCGGGCCGCCTGCTGGAGCGCCCGTTCGCCCCGCCGGTCATAGCGCCGCGTGGTTTCAACGCTGGCGTGGCCGACGTGGTTCGCCACCGTCACCGCGTCCACGCCCGCGTCCAGCATGTCGCTAACGCAGGAGCGCCGGAGATCATGCGGGGATACGTGGGCGACGCCCGCCGCGGCCGCCCGCCGCTGGAGCACGAGGCGAACCGTCTGCGGGGTCATGCCCGTAGTGCTCAGGCGGCCGCCCTTGTAGGCCCGCACGAATAGCGGCCCGTCCCAGTCGCCCCGGATGGAGAGATAGGCTTCGAGCGCCTGGGCGGCGCCGTTGTCCAGGAAGATCATGCGATGCTTGTTGCGCTTGCCCCGGACCCGGAGGCGGAAGGTGCCTTCGCCCACCC